>JAUWUS010000123.1 GCA_030617815.1 Gammaproteobacteria bacterium | reverse complement strand
AAGACACCGTCAAAACAACCGTAGGGTTTGGGCACACGTACGCCGGCATTGGCCAGACGATAGAGTGCATCGACTTCGGCATTTTGCCAGGCTTCTTCCTGCTGATTACGGCCAAATTTGGAGCCTTTCTCCATGGCACGGGCGCGGCGACTATTGCGGCCCTTACGTCCTTCCTGATACTCCACTGCTTTTTTGAAGCTGCGTTTATTGACTTCTTTATATACTTTGGCGCAGCGTATCTCGGCCCCGCAGCGCACCACATAAACCGTGGCTTCTTTGCCGCTCATCAACTGGCTAATGACTTCATCCACCAGGCCATCATCAATCAGCGGCTGGATGCGTTTTGGAAATTTCATAGCGCATTTTACACCTTAGCTGAATTAAAGGGGTTTACAGGATAAATCAATCGACTAGCCCAAGGATGGGCGGAATAATTGGAGTCAGAGCACAGTTTTACTCATCAAGTCATAACACCGGGTCGAAATTCCTTAGTGTTGCGCTTGCCTTTATTATTCTTGCTGTTCGACTTTTTCTGCTGCAAAAGCTTAACATTTTTAGCGATTAAACCTCGCTTATCAGCGTGACATTCAAATTCAACCATCACACCAACTTTTAAAAACTCACAGTTAACAAGGTCGGCCTTGTCTACCATAATGTCTGGACCATTCCCGTTATCGAGAAAACCAGAGTTTTTATCCCGGAGCCATTTTTTAACGATAGTTTGTAACATATCTCGCCTTTCTTACTTTACGTTGATAATTAGTTATAACACCCGATCTGAATAGCAGGGCAGTAACAGAAATAATTGGGAAATAATTGGGGTCAGAGCATAGTTGTTTCTAATATTAGCGGTAACTGTGCTCTGACCCCAGTTTTCTTTACCCTTTAATTCAGTTTTCCTAACTGTTCGAAATTCTTACCAGTAGGATTCTGGAATACCTGTAATTCAAATTCAGTCAGCACTGCCAGCAGGTGATCAAAAATATCTGACTGAATCGCTTCGTAAGCAATCCAGTCAGTAATATTGGTGAATACATAAATCTCTATCGCTATGCCTTTTTCGCTGGGGGCCAGCTGCCGTATCAGGAAGGTGAGGTTTTGGTGAATCATAGGATGATTCTTTAAATACGCTTCTATATAAGCTCTAAATGTTCCTATATTAGTCAACCTACGACCATTGACTAGCGCCTGCATATTGATGTTTTTATCGGCATTTGAAGCATCAATTTCTGCTAGTTTTGCTTCCAGATAAGGTGCGAGTAGTTTAAATGATTTAAATTTTTCAATCATCTGCTCATCGCAAAAACGAATACTCGTCTGATCAATATAGATAGAACGTTTAATACGCCTGCCACCACTTTCAGACATACCACGCCAGTTCTTGAACGAAGATTCGATGAGTTTGTGCGAAGGGATAATTGAAATGGTTTTATCCCAGTTCTGAATTTTTACAGTATGTAACGCGATATCAATAACATCACCATCTGCGCCGAATTGAGGCACTTCCAACCAATCACCAACTTTGAATAATTCATTTGAATGTATCTGAATACTGGCGACAAACGATAAAATCGTATCTTTAAAAATTAATAATAAAACGGCCGTTAAGGCACCAATACCACTGAGTAAATAGATGGGTGATTTATCAATCACAACCGCAATAACAATAATGCCACCTAATATATTCAACAGAAGTTTACTTATCTGCAGATAGCTTTTGATATTTAAAACTTGTGCAAATTTACTTTGTCTATAAATGACATTAACTGCATCCAGGACAGCATTTATTACCAGTATTGAAACAACAACCAGTAAGGCAGTAAGAAATCGTCTAATGTAATCACTGTATTCAGGAAACAGATCAGCAGACAGATAAATGACCAATAAAGGTACAAAATAAGCCAGTCGATGAAACGCACCCTGTTCGACAAAAACATCATCCACATGCGTTGCTGTATGTTTAAACAGTTTTTTAATGGATACCAGGATAATTCGACTGGCAATCAAATACATCAGGTAACTAACGACCAGTACCACTACAGCTAACAAATAATGATTCGTTGTAATGTTGAGCAACGTGTCTTGAATGGACATTAGCTGTTCATTCATTGGCATCTCCAGTATGAGTTTGGTGGGTTCATTCAAAAATCACGAACACCCACAAAATATATTGACACCAACATAGCAAGTTTGTAATTTCAACACAACAATAAGCCAAGGAAATGGCCATGAAATTACGGGGACAGTATACTTAACAATAAAACCTGACCTTATTTATATAATATTAAAACGTTGAGTAATTACAAAATGACACATCGCACCGAATCCCCAATAATACTGCTCGCTTGCTTTTTTGTGTTTATGCTTAATGCAGGACTAATAAATACAGTTTATGCTGCGCAGAATAATGCTAACGCTGCACTTCAAAACGATCCTTTAAATATATACGGCAAAGTAACAGATGTTATTACTACAGATAGCTTCACTTATATCGAGGTTGAAGCAGGAAAAACGAAAGTCTGGGCCGCTGGGCCAATCACTCCGATAAACAAGGGCGATATGATTGCGTTTTCAAGAAAAACGCTGATGCAAAACTTTCACAGTAAATCCTTAACGCGTGACTTTTCAGTTATCTATTTCGTCAACAATTTTATTACAGGTAAAGAAACGTCAACAACTTATTCACCACACACTGAAAGCAAAAAATTGCAGTTAAGTAAATCCATTATACCTACACTTACCGTTACACCGGACGAGGTCGAGGTTGGCAACACCTTGCGCGAGGCAACCCTGGATGGACTTAACGGAAAATCTAAAACATTCTCTTCCTATAAGGGCAAACCGCTGATCATAAATATATGGGCAAGCTGGTGCGGTCCGTGTCGAGCCGAGATGGGTTCACTTGAGCGGCTTGCGCAACGGTATAACAAAAAAGAGCTAAACATCATCGGGATTTCAACCGACGACTATCGCGACAAGGCTCAGTCTTTCATCAAACAGACAACAATTACCTTTGATAATTTTATCGACCACAATCTGCTACTGGAAAATATGCTGGGCGCAAAATCAATTCCGCTTACGATATTTGTCGACGCTGAAGGACGTGTACTGAAAAAAGTTCGCGGCTCACGCGAGTGGGATAATCCCGAAATCATCGATGCGATCAGTAAAACATTCCACATCGAGTTGACTGATTAATTTAACAACTAAACAGCGAAGCGCTCCTGACCCATGTTAGCTTGTTAAATAGATATGTCCCCTTTAATTTCGTTGTCGAGTCGGGCCCATTTATTTTTTAATTAGTTTTTAAAGAATAGGTAGATATATTAGAATTTTAGTATATAGTGATATATCAAATGTCCATAAAGTCTTCGAAACGCCCAATTTAATCTTTGTACA
>JAUWUS010000075.1 GCA_030617815.1 Gammaproteobacteria bacterium | reverse complement strand
CCATTTAATATTGCTTCTTATGCTTTGCTTACTATGATGATTGCACAGGTGTGTGATTTAGGCGTAGGGGACTTTGTCCATACTTTAGGTGATGCTCATTTATACTCGAATCATATGGAACAAACAGCGTTACAACTAAGTCGTGATGTTTTTCCTTTACCGACGATGAAAATAAATCCTGATATTAAAGATATTTTTGCATTTACTATTGATGATTTTGAATTGCAGGGTTATCAATCGCATGAGCATATAAAAGGGTTAGTAGCAGTTTAATGAAAATATCCATGATCGCCGCAATGACCGAAGATCGTGTAATCGGTATTAAAAATTCTTTACCCTGGAAACTTCCCAATGATATGAAATGGTTTCGCCAAAACACTATGGGCAAACCTATTATTATGGGGCGAAAAACATTTGAGTCTTTTGGTGCGAAAGCCTTACCCGGCAGAGTAAATATTATTATTACACGTGATCAATCCTACCAGGCAAGTGACAGCATTGTTGTTCACTCGATTGATGATGCAATAAAAGCCGCAGGTAATGTTGATGAAGTTATGATTATTGGTGGCGCATCTTTTTATGAGCAAATGCTGCCCAAAGCGGACAGGTTATATCTAACCTTTGTTCATGCAGAATTAGAGGGCGATGCCTGGTTTCCAGAAATTAATAATAATGACTGGAATAAAGTTGAAAAAATAAATCATAAAAAAGATGATAAAAACCGATATGCACATAGCTTTGTTATTTTAGAAAGAAAATAATATTAAAATGAAAAAACTATATAAATTTATTTTTACATTTATTGGTTTGACTTCGGTTTTTCTTATTGCGTTTTATTTTATTAATCCAGTTAATGAAAAAATACCCGATGATGTGCGCTACATGCTGGAAGATATGTATGGTTCAGATAAAAATGAATGGCCAGCGTTCAGATATAAAAAAGATTTAAATAAAGATGGTTTTTCAGACTGGGTTGTAACAAAAGAAAAATGTTCGTTAAAAAAAGGTTGTTCAGCAGAACTTTTTATATGTGTACCTGATGAAAAAGGATACTGTTCAGAATATTGTTATGCCGAGGTTAAGAGCTTAATAGATGCGGAAGAAAATATCGAAAGTATAAAGTGCGAATCAACCTGTTAATTCTTATTTAATATAATCTGCAGGATTAGCATCACCCGGACAATCAACACTAATATATTCAGGTTTTTCAGTATCTATTCGTAATGCCGTTAATTCCCCACCCCAGACACAGCCTGTGTCTAAGGCATAAATATTTTTTTTGTTAATTATTCCAAGCGTTGACCAATGGCCAAATAAAATTTTGCTTTCCATCACTTTACGGTTGGGAACTTCAAACCATGAAACAGTATTTTCAGGATGAGTTCCTGGTGCGCCATGGCTTTTAAAATTTAATGTGCCATCATTTTCACAATAACGCATACGGGTAAAAATGTTGCAAATAATACGTAAGCGCTCCCAGCCTTTTAGTTCATCATCCCATTTTTCAGGCAAGTTTCCATACATGTTAAAAATAAATTCGAGATAGTCATCGCTACGTAATACTGTCTCTAACTCATTTGCATATTTTTGTGCATCTTGTAAGTCCCAATCGGGATAAATGCCCGCATGAACCATGGTGAAGTTAAGTTGAGGATCATGGTGTAATAAAGGTTGCTTGCGTAGCCAGTTTAATAAATCATCAGTATCATCTGCATTAAGTATCTCTTTTAAACCAGAATCTTTGGTTTTTTTATGTTTTGCAGCAATTGCGAGTAAATGCAAATCATGATTGCCCAACACAGTGATTGCATTATCAGATAAAGATTTAACAAAACGTAAAGTAGATAAGGAATCTGGGCCACGATTAACTAAATCGCCAGCAAACCAAAGCGTATCTTTAGATTCATTAAAATTGAGTTTGTCGAGCAATCGTAACAGGGAATCATAGCAGCCCTGTAGATCACCAATTGCATAAGTTGCCATGCGTGTCAGTGTCCAGTAAAAAATCTATACAGGCAAGTTTTAATGCAAAGTATTCGGTACCGAGAGTGTGAAAGGAGCGATAGGTGTATCAAATTCGGTGCCGTCATCAGCAAGCATGTGATATGAGCCGTGCATGCTGCCTACCGGTGTTTTTAATACAGTACCACTGGTATAACGAAAACCATCACCAGGTTGTAAAAGAGGTTGTTCGCCGACCACTCCTTCACCTTCAACTTCCTGTACATTGCCATCGGCATCGGTGATGTACCAGTGACGGCTTAATAATTTTGCCGGAATATCTCCGTGATTTTCAATAGTAATGGTGTAAGAAAAAACATAACGTTCATCATCCGGTTCAGATTGTTCTAAAATATAACTCGTTTGCACTTCAACACGAGTATCATAAGCTGGACTTTTTTTAGACATAATTTTTTAACTTTACTGGTTAATGGTTTTAGGGCGTTCGTTATGGCGATGTTTTTTTACATAGTTAATGGCCATGATCACAGCATCTTCAACAAGAACCTGATTTTGTTCTCTTTCTTCCGCTGTCATATAAAAAACCATATCAACATTATGGCGAACATAACGCGAAGGTAGCTGGTTAAGAGCTACACAGGCAATATCGGCCAGAAAATCTTCATTATTATCAAGTTCGGTTTCGTATAATTTTTCCTGAATGACATCAAAAACGAGTTTCTCGAAGTAGTTGTTAATACTGGTAAATGCCATCTATCTTGCCTTTAAGTGCGTAATCGTCCAGTGGGTATATTATTCTGGTCGATGAGTTGTTCTTTTACTAACCATTGCTGAGCATCTTCCGCATCATTCTGAAACCAGGCTAAGGCTGATCCCAGACGAAATGTGTAACCCCAACTATCCATGTCTCTTAAGATTATATCGGCTGAACAGCCGGAAAGTTTAGAAGCTAATAAAATTTGCAGGTAACAAACAGCATTTTCCTCGTCATAGTCTCCACCGGCATCCGTATCGAGATTATTACGCCGGACTGGATCCAGACAAATATAGTGGCAGGCCTCGTGTAAGGCTGAATGCACGGGGGTTTCAGGCCGGACATAGAGAGTGTTTTTGATTAATCCTGCTTCCGAATCTCCCCAGAAACTACCGGGAATTGTCTCGCTATTGGCCACACTTTTGACCTGAATAGAGTAAATATGGAGCAAGTTTTGTAAGGCCTGCGCAGGTAAATTAGCCACCGTTAACATTGAGTATCCTTTATTATTTATTGAATTTTGATATTACTTAATTGTGCATGTTCTGGGTAGCGAAAAGGATTATTGAAGCATAGGCTGGTTTCTGTTTTAATTTGACTGGGAATTCAACAAAAATAATCAGGTGAGTTTTTTGGAAGGAAAGTTACGTTTACGATTATCTATTATCCTCAGTTTGCTGTTCATTCCTGCATTTCTGTTTTTTGATATGCGTATTCCACTGGGAGTTGCTGGTGGCGTGCCTTATGTGGCACTGGTACTGGTTGGTCTGATTACTCAGCGGCCCAACACGGTTATTGTTATGGCTGTGGTAGGGACACTATTAACTATAGTGGGCTATTTTATATCTCCTACAGGAGGTGCATTGCAAGTGGTATTGATTAATCGTGGCCTGGCTTTGTTTGCTATCTGGTCAGTAGCTATTGTCAGTTTCGTGCATTTAAAAGAACTGGCTAGACTGGAGCCACTCGCCAAACGTGATCAATTGACGAATCTTTTTAATCGACATTATTTCACCTCTGAAATAGTGCATCAGATTAATTTCTGGCGCCGTCATCAACAACCGCTTTCAATCCTGTTGATTGATGTAGATCATTTTAAAAAAATCAATGATACCTACGGACACATTGCAGGTGACTATGTACTAAAAACGATTGCTGATATTTTTCTAAAACAGGTAAGGGAAGATATTGACACCATTGCACGAGTAGGTGGAGAGGAATTTTCTGTTTTATTACCCTCAACGGCTATTAATGGAGCCATGCAAATGGCTGAGCGCATACGTATAGCAGTGCAAGTATATAAATTTAAATATGAGGATTCAGAATTCAATATTACAGTCAGCATTGGTGTGACAGAAATAACAGACGAAAGCTGGAGTATCACGGAGTTCATGAAAGCCGTTGATAAAATGTTATACGAGGCAAAAAGAACCGGTCGAAACCGTTGTGTTGCTAGTCATATAAGTGAATCTGCTTGAGAATAATTTAAAAACTGTGTTCTAAACCCGATTTTTTTATTTTAAAGCTTGAATTCAGTGGCGCGCGTCTTTTTGCGCGTCCGGTTGGAATGATTTGTTAGCCGATTGACTGACTTAACTAAAAGTTATCGCGCTCTACTTCTTGGTAAACAAAATTGATTAAGCGATCAATCTCATTAAAGTTATTCCAGTCTTTATACTTATTCAAATCCGTCCTAACTTTTTTCTTCATTTCGAAGCTTTCTAAGCCTTGGTTGAAGTATTTTGTTACAGATGAATGGAGTGTTTCCAGGAAGTGCAGAGAAGTCTCAGGCACTTCACGACCACCACTGACACCATGACCAGGAATATAAATATCGATTGGCCTAGTCAGCATAGTCTTAATAGCTGTGATTGATCCCTTGAAATTCGCATCCTGCGGCACATCAGAATTTGGAACGCGTTTGGCTGCCACGATATCTCCAAAAAATAACGCCTTATCTTCGCTGACTTCGATCATAAGATCATGATCGGTGTGCGCATGACCAGTATGATGAAACTTTAGTTTCATACCATCGATTGACAGCTCTTCACCGTCAGTGACGCCAATGTTGGGACCAACGATCTTGGTACCCGCAACCGCACCTTTTGTCATACCCATCAAAAGTTTTAACCACTCTTCGCCGTCTCCACGGTTTACTCGTTCGATCATGCGTCTATGCGCATAGATGGGTACCTTTGGATAAATTTCACGGATACCATGATTACCGAGCCAGTGATCACCGTGTACGTGAGTATTAAACACAGCTATTACCGGTTTATTCGAAACTTCTTTTACCTTTTTTAAGAGTTGTTTACCAATTTCAGTACTGCTGCCTGGATCAATAATAATGACGCCATTATTGGTTAAGATAGCTGCTGGATTATTCATAAAACCACGGCTCTTTGGATTAGGAAGCTCTTGGGTTCCATGGACTACATAAATATGTTTACTGACTTGATCTAGAGAGTGGTTCTCAATAGATGAAGGCGACCGTGAGTCATGAGCAAATGTTACATTCATCACTGTGAAAAATATGAACAACATTTTTAAATAAATTTGCATTATATTTTACCAGTATCTAAGGTTTTATTTCGGCTAACGATTAAGCTCAGTTGACTCCAAAAGCAAGCGAAGCGCCGCTTTTGGTCGTCAACTGGAGCGCCTTGTTAGAGCTCAATGTATTCATCAGCTGCATAACAGTGTAGTGCATGCAAGGCACTAACTACATGCCTGCCCCAATGAGTTTTAAAATTATTTTTCCAGTCCCAAATAGCCTCTGTTTGATGACCATTATCATAAAGCCATAAGCCATTTTTAATATCTCTATATATGTCAGAGAAATCATCTGCTAGATCACCCATTACACCTTTTTCTTTAGTGTTTTCGGGACTAAAGAAGACTGAGTAATATTGAAAAGGAAAAGAACTGAAACGTTTAAAAATTGTTTCCCATTCTTTTTCAGTTACGTTAGTGGTGTTTATTTCTTCTCCACAACCATTATTTGGTAATTTCAATATTGATACATATAAGTTAGCTAATAATTGTATTGCTTTTTTCAATTCATTTTCTTCGGAAAGAGGTGTGCCTTCTGCCCATGCGCAGTAGTCTCTGGCTATATTTATAAAATTATGAGCTTGCTCTTCCATTTTGTTTTTTAGCTCTAACGACTAAGCTCAGTTGACCCAAAAGCAAGCAAAGCGCTGCTTTTTGTGGCCAACTGGAGTGCCTTGTTATGTGTTTTTATTGTTTTCATGAATTGCTTTATATATTGGGTTTTCTTTTGGTGCATTATTAATTAAAGCATTTTTAACTGTTAGATTACCTTTAAAATACAATGGTAACCACCATTCCATGCCTTTATTTCTTTTTATATGAATGTATGGCAGCCCAATAAATTTAGTTGGTTTTGCTTCGATAATATCAGACCACACCAAGTTATTTACTCTATATAACTTAATTCCATGAGAGGTGATGGTCATAACACTAATCAGCCAAACACCAAGAATTGGTATAGATATAACTACAAAAAGAAATAAAAATAATTCAATGGTTATCACTTTATTTGAAAATAATACGGGAAGCCATAATAATGAAACTATGATTGCCACATGTATGCGCCATGGGAAATGAAAATTATATTTAGTTTCGCTCATATTTTGTTTTACACATAACGACTTAAATAAGGGGCGCCGCTTTTCGGCGTCCCAATGAGCGAAGCGAATGACTTGATTTTCTTGTTAGATGTTTTCATAGGCTAGTTCTTAATAAGCCAAATTACTGTGACAGCAAAAATAGAAATTATTGAACCAAACATTAGCCATGGGAAACCTACATATATAAATGCTCCTAATAAACCCCCAATGTCTAGTCCGGCTACAATACAGCCAGTTTCAATTATATCAACTTGACATCCAGGGATTGCTCTTGCTGCAAGAATACCGATTGACATTAAAAATAATGGTAATGCTACACCTAGCATAGGAATACCGTAATACCCCCAGTACTTTTTTTTAGGGGTGAAAATTAAAATCGTAGTTATAGCAAAAGTAAGTAAGGGTAACAAAAGATCAATGTAATTATGATCTGTAATACTGACAGCAAAAAACACAATAAATATTGATATGTAACCGATAATATTTTTAATTTTATATGATTTCATATTCATTTCATCTAACGACTTAAGTAAGGGGCTTTTAAAAAGTGAAGCATAGCGCCGCTTTTTAAAAGTCCCAGTGAGCGATTAGCGAACGAGCTTGACTTGCTTGTTAGGCTTTTTTTTGATATTTACCATGATAGTTTCTCTAATGGTGGAACAAATTCGAATAATATTTTGCTCTCTGGATCTGATAAGTCAGGATGTGATGCGTAAGCCTGTATTTTCTTACCATATCGTGGCAGTTTATACCGAACAAGTGTATGTACAACCGGCTCTAATGTATTAGCAGTAGCTACTTTACTTGGAAATATGTTTTTTGAGTTGTATAATTCAGCAGTTTTTTGATATGAAAGTTTAGGGATAAGTGTTTCAGTTACATTAAACCATTTGTTTTTGTTGCATTTAAAAGCATAAAGGTTCTGCACACTTGCACCATCTGATGTAACTATTATTATTGGCTTTTTGTTTTTAGCTCTAAACAATACGATTTGTGTATTAGACAAAATCGTATCGTTCTGAAGTTCAATAAACCCATTTTTGAGGTCTATTAATTCAATAGCATCTTTTCGATCTTCTATCGATTTTAGATAACCTCTATGGTCGTCAGCAATTCGTAATTTTGAATGAGGAATAGACAAAAAATAATCTTTAACATTTTTATTTGTCGAGCAGATATCACCCATTACCGAAAATGGAAAAGCAAGTAAAAGTAAAATATATATCCTCATATGCATCCCTGATTTAAAGCCTAACGACTAGGGTAAGTTGCGCCGCTTTTGGCGTCAACTTGACCCACTTGTTAAGTGTTTTATTGTAAAAATGAAAATAACTTCTTCTCTTCATTTGTTGGTTTAAATAACGAACTTGTCATAAAAGAATAAAGCACTAACCTTACTGTATCTACTTCATTTTTGTTAATTTTCACCCAATCAGTGTCGTAGTCCTCACCAATTGCATGAATGTGAATTCTGTTTCTCAATTTTCTTAAATAGTTTAATTTTTTATATATCACTTGGCTTGTGCCTAGCAGTTTCTTCTTTTCTGCTTTTTTTATCATTATATCTAGAGTCATTTCTATTGGAATAGGCTTTTCTAGCTTTTTATAAACTACATTTTCAATTTTGTGTTTGGCTTCATTAATATTTGTTTCGTTACTAGTTTTAGCTACTTGTTCCCATTCAGTAGTTTTTTGCAATCCTTTAGAGGTAAGTAAATAATAAAGTAAGGCTTCCACTATGCTGGTGCCTACAATAATATGCATTTTCCATACTTGCGTGAGAATTACCTGCGTCACATTGAATTCTACTAGCGCTTGTTTTTGAAACTGAAGATACTGAAGGTTATAGGCGATATTTTTTCGGAGACCAACGACATTTGGTACTCCTTTACCTGTTTTATAAATTTTCCAAGGTAGTTCTCTAAACTAAATACCGAAGAAGGTAACCATTTTCCATCGTCTGAACATTCTTGGCATATTTTCTTCAAAGCGATATGTCCTTATTGCACTTAACGATTAGCATAAGGGGCAACTAAAAACGTGCGGAGCACGGCTTTTAGTTGTCCAAATGAGCGACAAGCGAATGTTCTTGATGCACTTGTTATGTGTTGTTTTCATTTGTAGGGTGGAAGAACCTTATTTTTTTCGTTCTCTTCATTTATTTTATGAATTTTATATTTAGTTGCCCAGTTAAGATAGATTATGCTGAGTGGTGCGATAATAATAAATACTATATTTACGCTATAACTCGATAATGTAAATATTGCAGCAGGATAAATTAACACTATTATTAAAAAACCTAATCTTGCAGTTTCTGCATGTTTTTCACTTTCTACTAGAAGAGAAAAACATTTTTTACATTCAACCACCTTTTTACCTAAGATATTTGGCTGAACATATTTCCCGCAATTAGGACAACTAGACATTATTACCTTATTCCCTTAATACACATAACGATTAAGATAAGGGGCTTTTTAAAAGTGCGTGCGGAGCACCGCTTTTAAAAAGTCCCAGTGAGCGAAAGCGAACGATCTTAATTGCCTTGTTATGTGTTTTAATTTTATTCTTCATCTTCTTCACCATAAAGGAGATTATTAAACTCTTCAGGGGACATGTTTTTTATTTTTTGTTCTATTTCTCTATCGTAGCTTCGGTCATTTGGATCATGACCAGCATGAGCCTTGCGTTTGTATTTTTGTACAAACTCCCCAAGTTTAGTTTCAAGTAGTTTTTCTCGTTTGCTTTTCATTTTTTACACATAACGATTAAGCTCAGTTGAGAGCAAAAGCAAGCGAAGCGCCGCTTTTGTGAATCAACTGGAGTGCCTTGTTAGATTGCGTAATATTCATTTTAAATACTTAAATATAAGTGGTGACCAAACTAAGCCGATAATAAGAAAATATAAACCTTGATTTGGGCTTGAAAATAAAAAGCCTTCGTTACCTATAAATGGTAATAAAACAACACCTAAAAACATTATAGTTGCAAAAGCTGCGGCATAACATGCAAATAAAAATTTAAAAAACCAAAATATGTTTCGTTTTCCTTTAGTGACTATTTCTTCTTGTGCCTTTAAGTGCTCTTTTCCATTCTTAGTAAATAATGCCCAACACCCTATAGCCATATATGTTGCTGTTACAAGAAACCAAATAGAAAAGAATGCGAATTCAAAATATTTTGTTGATGGTTCGGATAGAATTTGGGGATACGTTATCAGCTGAAAGACTCCAAATAAGAATAAAAGACCAGAACCAATAAGAAACACCCACGCAGAACGAATAGTTTTTATTTGTAGGAAATTTACAATTCGTTGCATATTTTTCCTTTAGCAATCTAACGTTTTAGTTAAACGGATTTTTAAACGCAAAGTGAAACGCCGCTTTTAAAAAGTCCGAGCCGTGTATAACACGGCGTTTTTGAACGCCTTGTTATGCTTTTTTTAGTATTATTTTTTTAACCTTAAGAACTGTTTTAAATATTATAGATATTAACAACCAATATATCAGGAACCAGAAAACAATTAAAACAACAATGCCGAAAACATTTGGTATTGCTAAAAAAGGAACATTAGCAAAAACGGGGATACCAATAGAACTAGGGATAAGTAGTGGGGCAATAAGGGTGACCGTTAAAAAAAGATCGTATTCTAGCTCTAAGACTTGTGGCGGTGTAGTTGAGCTTATTTTTGGTGGGGTTGAATTTATATAAACAATAAAAAGCGCATGAGCAACAACAAAGAGCATTGCTAGAATTAAGTACTTTTTGTTTAGTTTTTTAAGCATAACGATTGAGTTAACTGGCTAGAAAAAGCAAGCGAGAGCGCCGCTTTTGAGAGTCCGGCAGGTTTGAAAAACCTGCGTAGTTAAACGACTTGTTATGTGTATTTTTCTTCAAGTATTTTAATTCCTTGATTTCGGTTATAGTTCTGTATAATTAATAAAATAGTTATAGGTGCAGCTAATTATGAGTGATCGTAATAAACTAATTTTCTTTATTGTGCCATTAAGTTTAATAGTTTACTTTTTTCATAATAATATATTATATTTTTTTAATGTATATCTTGGTCTTTCTATTAATCTTGAAAGTATTTTATTAGTATATGCGATTATATTAATAGTCACTATTAATAGCTTTAATAAAAAGACTTGAATCTGTGTTGCCTGTGCACGTTTTATTTTTACACATAACG
>JAUWUS010000008.1 GCA_030617815.1 Gammaproteobacteria bacterium | reverse complement strand
GGATGTTGACACTGTTACCGGTACAACCGCGCCGTTTTCAGCAATATCAGGGGCTTTGATTTTAATGTCGCCACTGGTTGATGTTGTGTCTACACCTAAGCCACTTAAAGCATCAGGGACAGACTTGGCGCCAAACGCCGATTTCGGCCAGGCAGCTAATACTGCACGAGGGCTTAATAAACCCGCGCTAACAGCAACTGCAACACCGCTTGCCGCGAGTGTGCCTTTCATAAATGTTCTACGTTGCATATGGTTTCCTCCTAATAAACGTATTTAAATATAGAGCAAGGAACAGGCCAAGAATAAAAAAGATGTTAATTCAAAGAGTTAAATGATTTATGTGGTGGGAAAGGGACATTATGTCATGCAAAATGCACGATAGAGATTGCAAATAAAAAAATGCACGGTTAAAAATTTACTTTTTGTATTGCTGCAATTTTCTCCACAGGGTCGATTTATTAATGCCTAATATTTCTGCTGTTTTGTCCCGGCTGTCATTAAAGCGATTGAGTAGTTTTAAAATATAGCGTCTCTCAAGTTCTTCGAGACAGGGTAAATCACTGTCGATGGTGTCGGTAGAACGTAAGCTACTAATTTCTCCCAGTTTCATGATGGGTGTGTCGGCCAGGGCAACAGAGCGTTCTATTAAATTTTGTAATTCACGCACATTACCTGGCCAGTCATGCGCAATGAGTTTTTTCATTGCATCACTGTCAAAGCTTTTTACATCACGCTGGAAATTTTTGGCATAGAGCGCAATAAAATGTTGAGTTAATAGGGGAATATCATCGCGGTGTTCACGCAAAGGCGGCATGGTTAACTTCACAACATTAAGCCTGTGATATAAATCGTGCCTAAATTCATTTGCAACAGCCATACGTTCAAGATCTTTATTGCTGGCAACAATAAATCGCACATCAATATCAATGGGCCTGGTGCCACCAACACGGGTGAGTTGTTTTTCCTGAATAACACGCATGAGTTTGGTTTGCATGGCATCAGAAATATTACCGATTTCATCCAGAAAAACCGTGCCGCCCGAAGCTATTTCAAGCAAGCCTTGTTTCATTTTTTGCGCACCGGTAAACGCGCCTTTTTCATGACCAAATAATTCACTTTCGAGCAAGGTATCTGTTAATGAGCCGCAATCAATAACAACAAAAGGTTTATCAGCAAACTGACTTTCAAAATGTACCGCCCGTGCTGCAAGTTCTTTGCCTGTGCCTGATTCACCCTGAATAATCACATTACAGCGAATGTCTGAAATTTTTTGAATGAGCTGATAAACCTCCAGCATATTTTTAGATGAGCCAATCATGCCAAAGCTACTTTGTTCTATAGTAAGCTGGCGTTTTAAAAAACGATTTTCTGCAAGCAAGGCATAATGGCCTAATGTTTTTTCAATAAGGATTTGTAGTTCATCCATATCAAATGGTTTTTTTATAAAGTCAGAAGCACCTAAACGTAATGCATCGATAGCATCATCAACATTGGCATAACCGGTAATGATAATAAAAGGAATATCAGGGGTATGTTCTCTAACTGCTTTAAGTAATTCAACGCCGGTCATTTTAGGCATGCGTAAATCACTGACAATTAAATCAGCCCCTTCTTTTTTGAAGTGTTCAAGTGCCATTTCAGGCAGGCGAAAAACAGTGCATGAATAGCTGGCCTCTTCACTGAAACGTAACATGAGTTCACCGGCATTCGGATCATCATCTACAAAAAGTATACGGGGCTGTTGTTGCTTCACAATATGTCCTTAATGATGTTGCACAGGTAAAATAAGTGTGGCCGTTGTGCCTTTAATATTTTCAGCATTATTTTTAATGGTCAGGCTTCCATTGTGTGATTCAATTATACCTAAACTAATTGATAAACCTAAACCACTTCCATCACCTTCTTCTTTAGTAGTAAAAAAGGGATCGTAAATATTATTAATGTTTTCATCGTTTATACCACAACCTTGATCCTGTATTGATACTTCAAGCTGATTTTTGTCGCATTTAACGTTGATATTAATAATGGCATTATTTGTACTGGCCTGAATCGAATTGAGTAATAAATTGATAATAACCTGTTGTAATTGTGCTTTATCTCCAAGAAAAACCTCATCACTCTGGTAATTTAAGTTGATCTCGATATGGTGTGTTTTGGCGGTTTGTTGTACCAGTAAAATTGATTTTTCTAACCATTCCTTAATTGAAAAAGTTTCTAATTGTGGTGGCATTTGTCGTGCGAAATTTAAAATGCCTTTAATGATTTCGGAAGCGCGTAAGGTTTCACTGCGTAAAGAATCAATATCCTGCTGCATGTTGGATAAGCTTTTTGTGTCAATATCTGCGGCATTTTTTGCAATTGCACGACTAATCAGTTTGCTGTATGACAAAATATTATTGAGTGGGTTATTTATTTCATGGCCGATACCCGCTGCCATTTGCCCTATGCTGGCAAGTTTATTGTTTTGTAACGCCATGTTTTGTGCTTTATCACGTTGGCTTTGTGTCTGTACCAGGGTGTCGGCCATATAGTTAAAAGATGATGAGAGCGTTTCAATTTCTGCGATTGTTTGTTGTGTATTAGCGCGTTGCCCATAATCACCATCAGCAAAATTTTTAAGTTGCGAAGCTAAATTACAAATAGGTTGTGATATTTTTCTTACGGCAAAGCCGGTCATGATTAGTGTGAATAATAATGCGGTTGCAGCATAAAGCCCGATTGCTATTCGATTATTTGCAAAAGGCGCCAGTAATATTTTCTCATCTATTTGTGTTGCTATAACCCAGCCGATTAAACGGTTGGGATAAGGAAAAAATTCAGAATAATAAATAAGGGAGTTATTTTGTTTAATAAATCCTTCTGTATTTTGCAAATCTTCACCAATTAATAAAGCGCTTAATTGTGGTTGTAAAATTTTGGCAGAAGTTCGATTTTGTGCAAGGTATAAATTATTTATTTCGTCATAAATTAATAAACTATGGCGGTTTACATTATCAGGATTATTTTCAGCAATAAGTAACTTGCCTTTATATAAGCGGGTAACATTATTAACGATATGATCAATTTGTTCGCCGCTGAGTGTGACAACTAAAGAGCCTAACCATTTGTTCTTATTATTATAGAGGGGCACAACGTAATCAAGCAGTGGTCGGGCAATGTTGGTTTCATTTTTTAAAGCATGGTGTGGTAAGGAAAAAAAACTGACTTCATCACGGGGTAGTTTTTCCAGTGTTTTAATAAAAGCGGGGGTGGAAATTTGATGCTCAACATAATTAATTCCATGCAAACTTTCATATTGCGGCTGACCGGTTTTGTTATGCGTTACCTTAACAAGAGTGTCGCCGCGATAGTCAAGTATACGTAATATAAATTCACCCGGAATAATTGTTTGAAAACCTTCAAGGTATCTATTAATTTTTCGGCGCAAGAGACGAAGACTGGGATGATTTTCATCTGCAGCAACCGATTCGAGAATAGGCATGAATGCTTTAATCGCCGTTGCGCGAGAAATACCGAGTACCAGGTTTCGTGAGTTTTGTAATTCATGCGCAATCTCGGTAGTGACACTATTAAGACTGGCGGTAATTTCACGTTTGATTTCACGTTGGTAGCTGTATTCGTTGTAATAGCTCGCGGCTAAAGCCAGTGCCAGCAGTGGCACAACGGTGGCAAAAAAGACGGAAATAAAAATGTGGCTGTGTATGCGCAAAAAAATAACCTGTTGTTAGTCAATATGCCGTTGTATAACGGGAATGCTTTGTAACCTCAGTTTAACGCGTAATATCTGTTGCAGGAAATAGTCAAGCCGGTGGGGAACGCGTATAATTTTAGTGATTTTAAACCATGTTCGATATAGGGAGTCATAAATCATGCGAATTTGCTGGCCACAGGCAATAATGATCCTACTCGTGGTGATTTTGGGCATAGGCAGCATGTTAAGTGGCTGCGGGAAAAAAGGCCCTTTATATATACCAAAAGATGCAGGTAAACAGCTGCAACAATCACTTTAAACAGACACCTACGTAGGTGTCGCAATTCCGGGTTTTTTATGGACTATTTTAGCTATCGTGATAATCGGTTATTTGCCGAAGATGTTGCGATTGAAGACATTATTAAAGAGCATGGTTCGCCGTGTTACATTTATTCGCGTGCAACGTTTGAGCGCCATTGGCGTGCTTTTGACGATGCTTTATCAGCACATGATCATTTGGTTTGTTTCGCGGTAAAAGCTAATTCAAATTTAGCGGTTTTGAATATATTAGCAAAAACAGGTTCTGGTTTTGATATTGTTTCCGGTGGCGAGCTGGAGCGGGTACTTGCTGCGGGCGGTGAGCCAGGAAAAATAGTATTTTCCGGTGTAGGCAAAACAGCAACAGAAATGCGCCGCGCATTAGGCGTGGGTATTCGTTGTTTTAATGTAGAGTCAGAAGCGGAGCTTATTTTATTAAATGATGTTGCCGGTGAAATGGGTTGTATTGCGCCAATATCCATACGTGTGAATCCGGATGTTGATGCGAAAACACATCCCTATATTTCGACTGGACTCAAAGAAAATAAATTTGGTATCGATATAACTCGTGCATCAGAAATATATGAACGCGCCAGTAAAATGGTTAATCTGAAAATAGAAGGTGTTGATTGCCATATTGGATCACAATTAACCGAAACGCGTCCCTTTCTCGATGCATTAGATCGCGTATTGACTTTAATTGATCAACTTGCCGAGATGGATATTAATATTCACCATCTTGATTTAGGCGGTGGCCTGGGCATTCAATATCGTGATGAGACTCCTCCTTTGCCTGCTGAGTATGCTAAAGCATTATCGGAAAAACTTGCAGGGCGTGAATTACAAATTTTGATTGAACCTGGAAGAGCTATAGCAGGTAACGCGGGTATACTAGTGACACAAGTTGAGTTTCTAAAAAATAATGGCGAAAAACATTTTGCTATTGTTGATGCCGCAATGAATGATCTCATGCGTCCGGCGTTATACAGTGCATGGCAGGACATTATTCCGGTAAATAAAAAAGACGGTCGTAGTGAATGTTACGATATTGTTGGCCCGATATGTGAAACCGGTGATTTCCTGGGCAAAGATCGTGAGTTAATACTCGAAGCAGGCGATCTGCTTGCGGTACGTTCATCCGGTGCTTACGGTTTTACCATGAGTTCAAACTACAATACCCGTCCACGTGTTGCAGAAATTATGGTGGATGGTGATAAAGTACATGTTGTGCGTGAACGCGAAACAATTGAATCTTTATATGCTAATGAAAAAATATTGCCCTGAGCTTTAACTGTATTTAAATAAAATAACATGTTTTATTGGTTTTCTTCTTTTACCATCATGCTAACGACATCTTTCATTTTGTTTTTGGCTTGCCAGTTAAGTATATTCATGGCTTTTGAGGGATTCGCTTTACTAACAGCTAAATCAGTAGGACGTAATAAACTGGAGTCAGCAACCACAAACTCTTGCCAATCCAGTTTTAATTCGCGAAAAGCAGTTTCTACAAACTCCTGTAAAGAATAACTTTCACCTGTGGCAATAACAAAATCATCCGGCTGGTTTTGCTGCAACATTCGCCACATCGCATCAACGTACTCAGGCGCCCATCCCCAATCACGTTTTATCGATATATTCCCAAGATGAAGTTCAGTCTGTTTGCCAGCAGCAATTCGGCAAGCTGATGATATTATTTTTCTTGTGACAAATCTTTCAGGTCGTAAGGGAGATTCATGGTTAAAAAGAATCCCGGAACAGGCAAATAATCCATAAGCTTCACGGTAATTTGCTACTTCCCAAAAAGCTGCAGATTTTGCAACCGCATAGGGACTTCTTGGTCTAAATGGTGTATTTTCATCGGCTGCATTTTCACCAATATCACCAAAACATTCACTTGAACCTGCATTATAAAATTTAATTTTTTTGCCAGTAAAACGAATTGCTTCCAGCAAATTTAAGGTGCCGACACTAATACTTTCCAGGGTTTCTACTGGTTGCTCAAATGAAAGACCTACAGAGCTTTGGCCTGCGAGGTTATAAACTTCATCTGGCTCAACTTTTATTAAAACCTGTAAAACACTTCTGAAATCATTTAAAGACATGGATTCAAAATTTATTGAATGGTAAATATCCAGACATTTCAAATTTTTAAAATATGACATCTGGGCATCACGTGAGGTTCCATATACTTCATATCCTTTGCTTAATAATAGCTTGGATAGATATGCGCCATCTTGCCCGGATATTCCGCATATTAATGCTTTTTTCATGGTACTTATCCCTTATTGTTCAATTTCTGCAGCCGCTTGTTATACTTAAAACCATTGTAATACCATAATTATAATATATAAACCGGCAATTACTCCGCATAACGTTAACACAAAATGTACAAGTGCTTTATTTGGATTTAATGTCTTTTTTTGTTTGTTGAATTCAGCAATATCAACTTTATTTTTAACTTCATATTCCGGGTTGTCTATAAGTTTTATTGCTTCTTCTAATTGATTGTCGAAATATACCCATAAACTTTGTTGGTTGATTAAAAATGGGGTGACCACTCGTACAGAATGAGTACCATTAATAAGTGCCGGGATCCCATTACTCTCAAGCAAATTTTTTAGGGAATGCAGATAAAAGGTATCGTTATCTTCAAGAATAAGTTTCATTTTTTAAAAGAGCAAGATTGATTGCATACTTAAAAACTTGCTTGTACACATTTAAGGACACCATAATCATACTGTCCTTCGAGTGAGTCGAAGACGGGTTTTAATCGGCTTTCATCTTCGTTCATTTCAAGAGTGGCGATGATTTCATTATGTTGATCGTCGGTGAGTTGCAGTACCTCTTTAGCATCTACCAGCCCGACTTCAATAGCGTCGGCGATGTGTGTATAGACAGTGGATATTTTTATATCGCGCCTACTGGCAATGTTTTCAATGTCATGACCATCATTGAGTAAAATTAATGTTTTATTAACGGTATCGCTTAAATTGTTTTTTAGTATGTCAGGTAAGGGCGAAGACTGAATAATAGTTAAAAATGAATCGCCATATTTATCGAGTTTTTGTTCGCCAACACCACTGATATAACGCATTGCCTCGAGATTATCCGGACGTGTTTTTGCCATTTCTTCAAGTGTGCTGTCATGAAAAATAATATAGGGTGGTACGCCGTATTCGTTAGAGAGTTCCAGGCGATGTTCGCGTAGTAATTCAAATAAAGATTGATCAACGCTACGTAAAGATGTTTTTCGTTTGCCTTTTTTATCTTTGCCTGATTTGTTCTGTTGTGGTTTTCGTAGAGTGAGTTCTATTTCTCCGCGTAGCAAGGGGCGTGATTTTTCAATCAGTTTGAGCGCACCATGGCCTTCAATGTCGGTTGTTATGTAACCCAGAGAAATCAGCTGACGAAATATACTGCGCCATTCCTGTTCGCTGAGTTCTTGGCCTATGCCAAAGGTACTGACTTTGTCATGCTGAAATTGTTTAATGCGTTCATTGTCTTTACCAAGTAAAACATCTATCAGGTAATTCACCCCAAAACGTTGTTCAGTTCGATGTATGCATGATAATGCTTTTCGTGCCACTTCGGTTGCATCCCATGCTTCGGGTGGATTAATGCAGGTATCGCAATTGCCGCAAGGTTGTTTTAATGTTTCATCGAAATACGTGAGAATGGTTTGACGTCGACAATGCCGTTGTTCGCATAACGCCAGCATGGCTTCAAGCTTGTTGTGTAAAATACGCTTAAACTGTTCACTGGCATCGGTACTTTGTGCCATTTGCCGCAAACTGATGACATCTTGCAGGCCATAGGCCATCCATGCATTTGCTGGTGCACCATCCCGTCCGGCGCGTCCTGTTTCCTGATAATACGCTTCAATACTTTTAGGTAAACTTAAATGCGCGACAAAACGCACATCGGGTTTATCTATACCCATGCCAAAGGCAATGGTGGCAACAATAATAATATTATCTTCGCGCAAAAAACGTCGTTGATTTTCCTGGCGTATTTCGGCAGATAAACCGGCATGGTAAGGCAGAGCATTGCGGCCTTGTCGGACTAACCAATCGGCAGTCTTTTCTACTTTATTTCGAGACAAGCAATAAATGATTCCAGAGTCTTTTTCATGTTCGCGTTGTAAAAAATTCCATAACCGATCTCGTGCATTCGCACCTTCACTAATGGTGTAGTTGATGTTGGGGCGATCAAAACTATTAATAAATAACCGGGCTTCATGAAGATTAAGTTGTTCTGTAATTTCTTGTCGTGTACGTTGATCTGCCGTTGCGGTCAGCGCAATACGGGGTGTATTTGGAAAACGTTCATGTAAAATTCTTAATTGTTGATATTCTTTTCTAAAGTCATGTCCCCATTGCGATACACAATGCGCTTCATCAATCGCAAATAAAGCAATGTTTGCCCGCTCAAGTAAGGACAACATTTTATTTGTCATTAACCGTTCAGGCGCAACATAAAGCAGATCAATCTCGTTATTTAATAAAAGCTGTTCAGTTTTATTTTGTGCTTCACCATCCATTGATGAATTTAAAAAAGCGGCTTTAATCCCAAGCTGTTGCAGGGCATCAACTTGATCTTGCATAAGTGCAATTAACGGAGAAACGATGATGCCTACACCTTCACGCACCATGGCGGGGATTTGATAACACAGGGACTTGCCTCCCCCTGTAGGCATGAGGACGAGCGCATCCTCACCATTCAACAGGCATTGGATAATATCAGATTGATGATGACGAAAATTTTCATAACCAAAAGTTTTTTGTAATATTGTCTGAGCGTGTTTCATTGTAGGTAAGTAATTTTCACTGGTCGGTAGAATTTATTTTGTAATGATGCTTTCGATTTAATTCAAAATCATCCATAAAGGCTTTCATTAAATTGATTCTGGATTTGCTCTATTTGGTCAATATTTTTAATCAATGCATTTACACAATCCTGATCAAGCGTTTTACCCATCAGTTTTTTTAGATGTTGAATCGCCTTTTCATTAGTCCATGCTTCTTTATATGGCCGTTTACTGGTGAGAGCGTCAAATACATCTGCAACGGCTACGATCCGGGCTTCAAGAGGAATTTCATCACCTTTTATCCCTGAGGGGTATCCTGTTCCATCAACTGTTTCGTGATGGAATTCAGTAATATTACGTAGCATATTCATGTATTCAATGCTTTCAAGGCCAAAATTCCTGAGAAGATCATCAATCATTTCACGTCCGATACGAGCATGTGATTCCATGGTGATTTTTTCAGTTTTGCTTAGTTTGTCAGGTTTAAGCAGAATATTGTCAGGTATGCCTATTTTCCCAATGTCATGCAACGGAGAAAACATAAATAAATGTTCAATATAGCCATCATCTAAATTGTATTTATCAGCCAGTGTTACTGCAATCATGCGACTGTAACGGGACATACGATCAAGATGACTGCCTGTTTCAGGATCGCGAACATTGGTAATACTTTCTGTTGTTTTTACTGCAGCTGTTAAAGTCTGAATAGAAGTTAATTCATTTATAACCATTAAGGAAATCATATGACTATAAATATCTATTTGGCATAAGACATTTTCGGTAAATACATCTGTTTCATTGGAGTTAAAAAAGATAAAACCAAAAAATTTACCCTGATTAAACATGGGTAATGTATAACTTGCAGCATAGCCTTGACGGCCAATTCTTTTTGTATGTTCATGTTTTCCATCTTCAAATGTAAGCAGGTTATTGGTAACCCGCGGCACACCTTTTTTTAGAATTTCTTTTAAGGATGGAGCATCGTCAAGCAGTGTTTGGTAGTGTTCCAGAGGGGTATCACCACCACTACTGTGTAAATATGTTTTAAGCAGGCCAGTTTCATGATCATATATGGTAATAGCAATTCGTACTATAAAAGGAAATATTTCATTAATAGATTTATGAGTTGCAATTAATTTTTCACGCAATGGAATATGTTTATTAAGGCCTTCGAGTGCGTCGTTATGTTTAGTCATGCTTCACCTGAAAATATGCCATAAATCTTTTAAGTATAGCGTAATTTAAAGAATGCCAGATATGATTTCATTTTCAATATTGTTCTGATTTATAGTTGTATTAGCTTGATAGTTATTTTTTAACTAAATTAATACCATCTTTTTCGATGTTAATAATTTTTTGTTTGTATAAACCACCAATGGCTTTTTTAAAGGCTTTTTTACTCATGCCAAATAAATCAAAGATTATTTTTGGATCTGTTTTATCATGTACAGGCGCAAAGCCATTTTGTTGATGTAAGTAATGTAATATGATTTTTTCATATTTATCGCGTGTTTCTTTACCACCTTGTAGGCTTAAATCAATTTTTCCATCAGGTCGAATGCGTTTAATAAAACCATCAATGCTTTGTCCAAAACTTAAACGTTGGAATACATCATTTTTATATAGGACACCCCAATGGCTATTATTAATAATGGCTTTATATCCAAGATCAGTACTGTTTGCGATAAGTAATTTAACCGCTTGTTGTGGTATAAAGTCATGTGGTTTTTCATCATCAAGAAATTTATCAATTTTAGATGATGCAGTAATACGGCCTTTTATTTTATCAAGATACAAATAGACAATATAAGAACGACCCACTTCCATAGGACGATGTTGCTCGCCAAAAGGAACGAAAAGATCTTTTTCTAAACCCCAATCTAGGAAAGCGCCGGCATCATTAACATCAATAACGGGTAAATAGGCAAACTCACCGAGTTGTGCTTTTGGTATTAGCGTTGTTGCGACAGGGCGGTCTTCCGAATCAAGATAAAGAAATACTTCAATATCATCGCCAATAGCGAGATCACGGGGAACATATTTTTTTGGTAACAGCACTTCATACAAATCTTCAGCATCTAAATAAACACCAAAATCGAGTTTTTTGAGCGCTTTTAATGTGTAAGTTTTACCAATCGTAATCATAGTTTCATCTCGATAGATGGGGAGGTTTCTGTCAGGCTGAATTATACTCTAATTCTTATGTTGCCTGAGACTGACTTTAAATGTTTATTAATCCGCCATTAGATGAAATAAGAGATATTCTTAAAAATACAAAAACAATCGCGGTTGTCGGTTTGTCGCCAAAACCAAAACGTCCCAGCCATAGTGTCTCTAAAGCTATGCAGGGTTTTGGTTATCAGATTATTCCGGTTCGCCCCGCGGTTGATGAAGTGTTAGGTGAAAAAGCCTATGTTGATCTTGAGTCTATCCCTGAAGATTTACGTAAAAAAATTGACATGGTGGATGTGTTTCGTGCACCAGAAAAAATCACACCGATTATTGATGCTTGTATTAAATTAAAAATACCGCTCATCTGGCTACAGGATGGTGTCGTGAATGAAGCCGAGGCAGCGAGAGCACAAGCAGCAGGGATTACCGTGGTGATGGATCGCTGTGTTTACCGTGATTATTATACTTTGAATTTAAACTAATAATCGGTAACAATTAGCTCATGGAAATTCAATTCACAAAAATGCACGGTCTAGGAAATGACTTTGTGGTTATTGACGCGATTAATCAGGAGATTGGTCTTTCGGAAGATCAGGTGCGTTTTATTGCCGATCGGCATTTTGGCGTAGGTTGTGATCAGCTGTTGCTGGTGGAAGCTGCAGCAACGGACGAGGTTGATTTTTTCTATCGTATTTTTAATGCAGATGGTGGTGAAGTTGAACAATGTGGCAATGGCGCACGTTGCTTTGCGGTGTTTGTGCGTGAAAAAGGCTTAACCGATAAAGACTTTATTCGAGTTGAAACCGTATCGGGTGTGATTGAGTTGCAAGTTCAGCCGGATGGCCAGATCACGGTGGATATGGGCATACCTGAGCTTAATCCATGGGATATCCCTTTTAATGCCGATACGCGCCTGGATGAATATGCACTGGACGTGGATGGACAAGTATTAAAAATTGGTGCTGTTTCGATGGGTAATCCGCATGCCGTGACCATTGTTGATAATATAGATACTGTTGCGGTCGATGAGTTGGGCGCAGGTATTGAAAATCATGCTCTTTTCCCCAATCGAGTGAATGCTGGTTTTATGCAAATTATTGATGAAAGACATATTCGTTTACGTGTGTTTGAGCGTGGAGCAGGTGAAACACTCGCTTGTGGTACCGGTGCGTGTGCAGCGATGGTAGTTGGACATTTGCAGGGGCATTTAACGGATGAGGTTCAGGTTGATTTGCCTGGCGGAAGTTTACAAATCAGTTGGCAAGGAGAGGCTTCGCCCGTTATGATGACAGGACCTGCAACAACAGTTTTTGAAGGAAAAATAACGGTATGAGTTCTCAAAATCACGATACCAGAGATGCTGAATTTGAACATGACATAGTGCGCTATTTACGCGATCACCCTGCTTTTTTTGAAGCGCATCAGGATGTACTGGCAGGCATGATTTTATCGCATGAATCAGGAACGGCGGTATCGTTAATTGAACGGCAGGTGCAGATTTTACGGGAACAAAAAGAAGAACAAAAAAGAAAACTACAGAGCTTAATTAGTACGGCACACAATAATGAAAAATTGAATAATAATGTTAATGGTTTAATTTTGGCATTGCTGGATGCCTCTTCATTAGATGATGTTTTAAATGTTATTGAACAACGTATTCGTGCAGACTTTGAAGCCGATGCGGTTGTGGTAAAATTATTGGCATCGGGTAGTGACCTTTTAGAAGGGCACGAAGAATTAACCTCATGGCAACAACCGGCGCTGGTCATTGGTGAGAAAGTGATGAGCGCTAGACAGCCTGTGTGTGGTTCATTTAAAACAGAACAAATGCAGGCATTGTTTGATGATGCCGATATTCTGTCAGCGGGTATTGTGCCTTTAGCTGAAGATGAAAAAAGTAAAAATTGTTACGGTATTATTGCGATAGGTAGTTATGATCCGCAACGTTTTCGTTCAGATATGGGGACACTTTTTCTCTCATTATTAGGGCAGGTTTTAACTCGCATACTTAAACGCCATCTGGAAAAATAGAATGACTGATTCGGCAATGAAATGGATAAATTCCTTTCTTGCTAAATTACAACATGAGCGTAATTATTCTCCTCATACCTTAAAAAATTATTCCCGTGATCTTAAGTCATTGGTCGCCTACTGTGTACAACAGGAAATAGAGCAGTGGCTGGATGTTGACGAGCAACATATCCGTTTACTTATTTCAAAACGACATCGGCAAGGTCTCGGCGGCACAAGTTTGCAACGTATGTTATCGACCTTTCGTTCATTTTTTAAATTTTTGCTGATTGAAAATCAAATTAAAAGTAATCCAGCTGCTAATATTCAGGCACCTAAATCTGCTCGTAAATTACCTTCGACATTAGACGTTGATAGTGTAGTACGTTTAATTGAAATTAAAGGTGATGAAGTTGAAACAGTAAGAGACCGTGCAATGCTGGAACTTTTTTATTCGTCCGGTTTACGTTTATCTGAATTGTCCTCTCTTAATCTTGAAAATGGAAAAAATATACTTTCCGGTATGATTAGGGTAAGAGGTAAAGGTGATAAGGAACGTGATTTACCGGTAGGTGAAAAAGCAGGTCTTGCGATTAAGGCGTGGTTGTTACGGCGTGCTGAGCTGGCTAATAAAAATGAACAAGCCTTGTTTGTAGGTAAACAGGGCAAACGTATTCATAATTCGGTGATACAAAAACGGTTGAAACACTGGGCGCAAAAACAGGGTATTGATGTGAATGTTTTTCCACATTTGTTGCGCCATTCCTTTGCCAGCCATATGCTGGAGTCCAGTGGTGATTTACGTGCAGTGCAGGAATTGCTGGGTCATGCCGATATTTCAACAACACAAATTTATACTCATCTGGATTTTCAGCACTTAGCTAAAGTGTATGATGCGGCGCATCCCAGAGCGAAATTAAATAAAAAGTGATTTATTTGTAGCTTGGTCTTCAGATTGACAGCGATTGTGTTATAAAATGTTAATTTAGAATTACTAAAATTATTAAAATAAATTATTTTCCACGGAGGGAAAATTTAATGAAATACTCACCTATCTTTTTTTTCATCCTTTTTATTTCACCGTTCCATTCATTAGCCGCAAAAAGCCAAAAAAATGTGGTTATTGAATCTGCCTCGCAGTTCCAGGGCTGGTGTAAAAATCTTTCCTATCGCCATTTCAAACGAAAAAAACAGCAGCCTTATAACTGGTCATCTTCCACTGTTCGGCAACTTAACGATTACCAAACCAAAGGTAGCTGGAAAGTTAACAGTGTAGAAATGCGTGTATTTTGCCAAATTCGCATTGGAAAGAAGGCTAAACACACCAAAATGGAAATACGCTAAAATTATAAGCCTTTGATTTATAGGTGCTTAATAAATTTAATTGGGTGAATAATGAATATTAAATTGATTATTCATTATTCATAAGCTATAAATACTGCTAAATAAATAAAGAAGAGAAATATGACAGAAGAGATTAGTAAACAAATTCTTGATGCAGCAGAAGTCCGTTTTCGAACTTATGGTTTTGGTAAGACGACCATGGCGGAGATTGCGGGCGACATTGAGATGTCAACGGCAAATCTTTATCGCTATTACGAGAATAAGCTGGCGATTGGTGTGGCGATGGCCGATCGTTGTATGGGCAGACGGGAATTGGTTTTAAAAGAGATTATAAGCCGTGCAGATATAACCGAAGCTGAGCGGTTGCAAATTTTTGTTCTGGAAATACTTAATTATATGCATAGCCAGTTTAGTAAAGAACCAAAAATGTCTGAACTGGTTGATGTGATTGTGCAAAAAGCACCTGAGCTGGTGCAGCAAGAGGTACGAAATGATAAACATTTTATTACAGCTATATTGCAAAAAGGCTGTGCTAGTGGCGAATTTGATGTTGCGCATATTGATGAAATGGCATCATATGTTCAGGCTTCAATAGTAAAATTTTCTTCCCCTTTTTTTATTGCCATGTATCCCATTGAAGAATTGCAAAGATTAGCTAAAGGTGTTGTTGCATTAATTTTGAACGGGTTAATTAAAAAATAGATTAAGTTATCTGGTTAAGCTAGATAAAGATACAAGGAGTATCATTATGAGTGAACTGGAATCAAAGCTTGGACCGTGGGTAATAAAATACCGCTGGTTAATTATTGTGTTCTCACTGTTGCTTGTTTTTGCTGCGGCAAGTGGAGGCCGGTTTTTAGTCTTCAAAGCAGATTATCGTGTATTTTTTAGTGAAGATAATCCGCAGTTACAAGCTTTTGACAAACTGGAGAAAACATACACAAGGAACGACAATGTTCTTTTTATCTTAAGCCCAAAAGATGGCAATGTATTTACCCGCGAAACATTAAAGGTTGTTGAAACGTTAACAGAAAAAGCCTGGCAAATCCCCTATTCAATTCGAGTCGATTCAGTTTCTAATTTTCAGCATACCTATTCTGAAGGTGACGATTTAATTGTTGCTGACCTGGTGAGTGAAGCGGATAAATTAAGTAATGCTGAACTTGAAAAAATAAAAAATATTGCAACGAATGAACCTTTATTAAAACAGCGTTTAGTTTCTCCAACTGGTCATGTCACCTCGGTTTCAGCAACTATTCAATTGCCACGTCTTGATGAAACAAAAGAAGTTCCGGAAGTCGTTGAGTTTGCCAGAAAACTGGCAGCTGAAATCAGGCTTCTTGCACCTGATGTTGAAGTACGTTTGTCCGGTATGGTGTTGATGAATAATGCCTTTGCTGAAAGTGCACAGGGTGACATGAAAAGTCTTGTGCCGCTTAGTTTTGCGGTAATGTTTCTGATGTTGTTACTTCTGTTGAAAAGTTTTTCAACAACTTTTGGCACAATACTGGTGATTTTTTTATCGATTCTTACCGGGATGGGTTTAGGTGGTTATATTGGTTTTCCATTAACCGGGCCATCGGTTTCTTCAACAACAATTATTTTGACGGTTGCGATAGCAAACTCGGTGCATATTCTCACCACCTTTATTCATGAAATGCGAAGTGGCAAAGATAAAAATAGTGCGATTAGTGAAACATTGCGAATTAATTTACAGCCAGTGTTTCTCGCCAGTGCAACGACTATGGTGGGTTTTTTAACAATGAATTTTTCAGAAGTTCCGCCTTTTCAACATTTAGGTAATTTTGTTGCTATAGGTGTCATTGCTTCATTCTTCCTTTCGGTCAGTTTTTTGCCTGCTTTAATATCAGTGTTACCGGTAAGAGTTAAAGTGCAAAAAGATGATCAGGATAAAATGATGATTAAGCTGGGCGATTTTGTTGTTAAGAAAAAGAAACAACTGATGTGGGGCATGGGTGCGTTAATTATCACACTGGTTGCCTTCTTGCCTAAAAATCAACTAAATGATGTTTTTGTACATTACTTTGATGAAACGATACAGTTTAGAGTTGATTCTGATTATGTAGATAAAAATTTAACCGGGCTTTATGTTATAGATTATTCACTTGAAAGTGGAGAAGAAGGTGGCATTAACGAGCCAGGGTATCTCAAAGAAGTAGAAAAATTTGCTAACTGGTATCGTGAGCAACCTGAAACACGGCATGTTAATGTTCTTACAGATATTATAAAACGTCTCAATAAAAACATGCATAGCGATAATAAAAGCTGGTATAAAATTCCGGATGAAAGAAATTTATCAGCGCAATATTTACTAATGTATGAAATGTCATTGCCGTATGGATTAGATCTTAATAATCAACTTGATGTTAGTAAGTCAGCATTACGCATGACAGTATCAATTAAAACAGTTTCAAGTAATGAAATTATTGAAATAGAAAAACGCGCGCAACGCTGGTTAGAAAAAAATGCTAATTATATTAAAATGGCAACGGGTTCAGGCCCTACCATTATGTTTGCAAACATTGGGCAACGTAATATATCCAGTATGTTACTTGGAACAACTTTAGCGTTAATAGTGATATCGGGTATATTAATTTTTGCATTCCGTTCAATTAAAATTGGTTTAGTTAGCATTATCCCTAACCTGGTTCCGGCAGCAATGGGGTTTGGTGTATGGGGATTATTTGTTGGTGAAGTTGGTTTAGCGTTATCAATTGTAACATCCATGACACTTGGTATTGTGGTTGATGATACGGTGCATTTTTTAAGTAAATATTTACGAGCGAAACGTGAGCATGGTTATTCAGCACCTGAAGCGGTGCGCTATGCATTTAAACATGTTGGACGAGCGTTGTTGACAACATCCGTTGTGCTTGTTGCCGGGTTCCTGGTCCTGGCTCAATCACACTTTGAATTAAATGCAGGTATGGGTATGTTAACGTCAATTATTATCGTTTTGGCATTGATGGCAGATTTTTTCTTTTTGCCACCATTGTTAATGAAACTGGAGAAAAAATCATGAAAGGAATAGCATTGTTATTTAGTTTGGTTGCTTTTACCGGGGCTGTGCTGGCTGAAACACCGGAGGAAAAAGGTCTGGCTATTGCGGTAGAAGCGGATAAAAGAGATCAAGGCTGGAGTGATCAGGCAACAGTAATGAAAATGATTTTACGTAATAGTCAGGGTGCAGAAAGCATGCGTGAAATTCGTGGTAAAACACTGGAAGTTAAAGGTGATGGTGATAAATCATTAACTATTTTTGATACGCCGAGGGATATAAAAGGTACTGCTTTTTTAAGCTTCACTCATGCGCTTAAAGCAGATGAGCAATGGTTGTATTTGCCTGCTTTAAAAAGAGTGAAAAGAATTTCATCATCGAATAAGTCAGGCCCTTTTATGGGTAGTGAGTTCGCTTATGAAGATATTTCTTCGCAAGAAGTCGAAAAGTATAAATATAAATTTATTAAAGATGGTGAAGTTAATGGCCTCGCTGCATTTATTATAGAGCGCTATCCACAATATAAAAAATCAGGTTACACAAAAATGGTTACCTGGTTAGATAAAAAAATGTATCAACCCTTAAAAATTGAATTTTATGATCGCAAAAAAAGTCTGTTGAAAACATTAACTCAGCATGGTTATAAACAGTACCTGAACAAATACTGGCGACCAGCTCGCATGGAAATGGTAAATCACCAAACGGGAAAAAGTACGACATTATTATGGGTATCCTATAAATTTAAAAATGGTTTTAAAAGTCGTGATTTTGATCGCAATAGCTTAAAACGCGCACGTTAATACTGATTAGTTTTTAAAGATGAATAAGTTTTTAATATTAGCGTTGTTTGTTTGTTCAACAACATTATGGGCGAATGAGTGGTCAGGTAATGTTGCATTAGAATATATTCAATTTAGTAAAGATGCTTTATCTACTTCTCAGTTTAAGCAGTATGGCTCGGTTTCTGTTCAGCCTGAATGGTTTCATGAATGGGATGGAGGCAAACAAAGCTTTATTTTTGTTCCTTTCAGCCGCTGGGATCAGCATGATGAGAAGCGAACACATTTGGATATTCGTGAATTAAGCTGGCTAAAAGTGTTTGCAGAGTCTGAATTAAGAGTAGGGATCCGAAAAGTTTTTTGGGGTGTTACCGAGTCACAACATCTTGTTGATGTTATTAACCAGACTGATCTGGTTGAAAGTCTGGATGGTGAGGAAAAACTCGGACAACCCATGATTAATTATGCCTTGATTCAGGATTGGGGTACGCTGGATTTTTTTGTTTTGCCTTATTTTCGAGAACGTACTTTTCCGGGGATAGACGGGCGTTTACGTACCGGGTTAGTTGTTGATACGGACAACCCACTTTATGAATCTGATGATGAAGAAAAGCATATTGATTATGCGCTGCGCTGGTCGCACAGCTTGGGTGACTGGGATATTGGTTTAAGTCATTTTAATGGTACAAGTCGGGATCCTTTATTTATTGTTGCTATAGACGGGGGCGGCAATCTCGTATTAAGACCTGTTTACAATCTTATGCAACAAACCGGACTGGATTTACAAGCGACTAAAGATGCCTGGTTATGGAAACTGGAAGTGATTAATAGACGCCTGCAGGATGATAATTATATGGCAGCAACCGGTGGCTTTGAATATACTTTTTATGGCATCCTGGAAAGCTCTTCGGATGTTGGCTTGGTGATGGAATATTTATATGATGATCGAGGTAATAGTGCCACAACACCTTTTGCCGATGATCTTATGCTCGGTTTACGCTGGACTATTAATGATGAAAATGACACAAATGTATTATTCGGTGTAATTGCCGACAGAGATGATAGCTCACGTTTATATAGTATTGAAGCCAGTCGGCGTATAGGTGAAAGCTGGAAACTGAATCTTGAAGCGCGCTTATTTAAGGGACTTAATGATAGCGCTAATCTTCTTTATTCATTACGCCAGGATGACTTTGTTAAGCTTGAGTTAGCTTATTATTTTTAGTTTAAGCCGAAAACTCAACCAGGTAACCACCAAACTTACGGATATTAAGTACACCAATATCTAATATCAGGTATTGGCCTTTAATGCCCTGAAGCACACCTTCAATTTCAGGCATCTTGTCAAAGTTAAGTGATTTTATTTTTTCCGGATAGTCTTTTATAGGGAAGCTGATATTGATTTGTTTTTCATCAAGCAATTCAATTTCGGACTTGCCAAATTCTTTTTCAATTTGTTTTAATTCTTTTTCTGATGCTTTTATCAACTTGTCTCGCTTAGCGGCTAAATCGACATGCTCGGGTGCACCTTTAAGCATTTTACGCCAGTCAGTACGATCAGAAACATGATTTTTAATGGCTATTTCAATTTTACCGGACAATAAGCGGTTACTCACTTTGAAAATGGGCAGAGCTTCACTGGCACCCTGATCTATCCAGCGTGTGGGGATTTGTGTACCGCGAGTGATGCCAACCTTGATGCCAGAAGAATTCGCAAGATAAACATAATGATCCTGCATACAAAACTCTTCTCCCCATTCAGGTTCACGACAGGTTCCTTCATGATAGTGGCACGTTTCCGGTTTCATAATACACATGTCGCATTTTGCGAGTGATTTGAAACAGGGATAACAGAAACCCTGGTTAAAACTTTTATTAGTTTTACGGCCACATTCAACGCAATGAATTTCACCCTTATATTTTAGTTTGATTGTCTTGCCAATATAAGGATTTAAAGAGATGAGCTGGTCATCTAAAGGAAGTTGATACTGCACAGGTGACTCAAGAGATGTCACCATTTTTTGTATGTGGCCAGTTTTTTTCATTTTCTAAAAAGAAAAATTTACTGATGGTAAGCTGGACTAAGTTCATGTACTGCTTCAATAAAAGCTTTGGCATGTTCCGGATCAACAAACTGATGAATGCCATGACCCAGATTAAAGACATGACCGGAGCCCTTGCCATAACTTTTCAGAATCGTTGCAACTTCTTCACGGATACGCTCCGGTGAAGCATAAAGTACACAAGGATCCATATTGCCTTGCAATGCGACTTTATCACCTACTCTCTTACGTGCGAGCCCGATATCAAGTGTCCAGTCCAGACCTAATGCATCTACGCCAGTTTCAGCTTGCGCTTCTAGCCACTGGCAACCGCCTTTACTAAACATAACAACGGGTACTTTACGACCATCGTGTTCACGGTTTAAACCATCAATAATTTTTTGCATGTAGCGTAAAGAAAATTCTTTGTAATCTCGTGTAGTGAGTACACCACCCCAGGTATCAAAAATCATCACTGCCTGTGCACCACTTTCAATTTGTGCATTGAGGTAATCAATAATTGTATCAGCCAGTTTATCTAAAAGTTGATGCATGAGTTGTGGCTGGTCATAGAGCATACCTTTCACTTTGGCATATTCTTTAGAGCTACTGCCTTCAACCATGTATGTTGCAAGCGTCCATGGGCTACCAGTAAAGCCAATAAGAGGTACGCGACCATTGAGTTCGCGACGAATCATACTCACGGCATCCATAACATAACCAAGTTCTTTATCCATTGCAGGGGTAAAGAGTTTATCTATATCTGCTTTTGTACGAACCGGTCGTTCAAAGCGTGGACCTTCACCTTCTGCAAAATATAACCCTAATCCCATGGCATCGGGTACGGTGAGAATATCTGAAAACAGAATGGCCGCATCAAGTGGAAAACGGTCCAGTGGTTGCATGGTTACTTCCGTGGCGAGCTCAGGTGTTTTGCATAAGGTCATAAAGTCACCCGCTTTAGCACGAGAGGCTTTATATTCAGGAAGATAACGGCCAGCCTGACGCATCATCCATACCGGTGTCATGTCTACAGGTTCTTTTAGCAGAGCACGTAAGAAACGATCATTTTTAAGTTCTGACATTTTTATTAACCACAGAGGTCACAGAGGTACACAGAGAAATCAAAATAAAATTTAACCATGCCTTCTTTGTTAAAAGAGAAATTATTATTTTATTATTAACCACAGGTTATGAGGGACATAAGTTTTAACTCTATGTACCTCTGAGTCCTCTGTGGTTCAAGTCGTTTATATATCTAAATAATCCAGTATGCCTTCAGCTGCCTGACGACCTTCGTATACTGCGGTTACAACCAGGTCAGAACCGCGCACCATATCACCACCAGAGAAAATTTTCGGGTTAGTGGTTTGGTGTTTAAATTCCTGTTCAAAGGGTGCTTTAATGCGACCACGTTCATCCACTTCAAGATTGAAGTCTTTAAACCAGTCAGCAGGACTTGGGCGAAAACCAAATGCAATAATGACCGCATCAGCCATAATGATTTCTTCCGAACCTTCTACTGGTTCTGGTCTGCGGCGGCCACGTTCATCAGGTTCGCCGAGTTTAGTGGTAATCACCTTTACGCCTTCTACGCGACCATTGCCAACAATTTCAACCGGTTGGCGGTTCCACATAAAATTCACGCCCTCTTCTTTGGCATTAGCGACTTCTTTTTTCGAACCGGGCATGTTGGCTTCATCACGACGGTAGGCACAGGTAACGGATGCGGCATTTTGACGAATAGAGGTACGGTTACAATCCATTGCGGTATCGCCGCCACCGAGGACAACAACGTGTTTACCTTGCATGTTGATATAGTCTGCAGCATCTTTCTCAAAGTCATAGCAGTGATTGACGTTTGAGATGAGGAAGTCGAGCGCCGCATAAACGCCGGGGTTATCTTCTCCCGGGATACCGGCTTGCATAGAATTATATGTTCCCATGCCAAGGAATACAGAGTCGTATTCATCAAGAATATTCTGGAAAGGAATGTCTTTACCGACTTCAACATTAAGTTTAAAGGTAATACCCATGCCTTCAAATATTTCGCGGCGTTGCTGGATAACTTCTTTTTCCAGTTTGAATTCAGGAATACCAAACATGAGCAGGCCACCTATTTCAGGGTGACGATCATAAACAGTAACTTGCACGCCGTTGCGAGTGAGAATATCGGCACAACCTAACCCGGCTGGGCCAGCACCAATAACAGCCACTTTTTTACCGGTGGATTTTACTTTTGATACGTCAGGTCGCCAGCCCTGTTCAAAGGCGGTATCACTAATGTACTTTTCAATTGCGCCAATTGAAACGGCACCAAAACCATCGTTTAAGGTGCATGCGCCTTCGCATAATCTGTCTTGCGGACAAACACGACCGCAAATTTCTGGCAGGCTGTTGGTTTTGTGCGAGAGTTCGGCGGCTTCTTTTATATTGCCTTCAGCAATGAGTTTTAACCAGTTGGGAATATAGTTGTGAACCGGACATTTCCATTCGCAATAAGGGTTACCACATTCGAGACAACGATCAGCTTGTTCGGCCGCTTTTACTGCATCAAACTTGCCGTAGATTTCACGGAATTCTTTTACACGCACACCGACATCTTTTTTCTCTGGCTCATTGCGTTTAACTTGTATAAATTGAAAATTATTTGCCATGTTTTCTATTGTCTATTCGTTATTGGCCAGGCTATGTTATCCGGCACTTAAATTTTAAAAATTATTATGCAGCGCTTTGTACATCAGCGAGTAATGTTTCGAGTGACGCGGCTTTTGGTTTTACTAACCAGAAATAACAAAGTTCATCGGCAAAGTTATCAAGGATATGTTGTCCTCGTTCGCTGCCGGTTTCTTTAACATGCTCTTCTATGACGTCACGTAAATGACAGCGATATGCTTCCATTGATTCAGCACCAATGCGCTGGATGTCAATGTCCTGATTAGTCCGGTCGACAAAATGATTGTCCTGGTCATAAACATAAGCAAAACCACCCGTCATGCCAGCACCAAAGTTAACCCCGGTTTCACCCAGTACAGTAACAAGACCACCGGTCATGTATTCACAACCATGATCGCCGATACCTTCAACAACAACGTGCGCGCCTGAGTTACGAACGGCAAAACGTTCACCGGCTAAACCAGAGGCAAAGAGTTTGCCGCCGGTTGCACCGTATAAACAGGTATTACCAATAATGGTCGTTTCATGGCTTTTAAAAATACTGCCTTTTGGCGGACGAATGGATAATTTACCGCCGGCCATACCTTTACCAACATAATCGTTAGCGTCACCTTCAAGATTCATGTGTAAACCACCGGCATTCCAGACACCAAAACTCTGACCTGCAGTACCGGTTAAGTTCAAGGTAATGGGATTACTTTCCATACCTAAGTTACCATGACATGCCGCTATTTCACCGGATAAACGCGCACCGATTGAGCGATTAATGTTTTCAACTTTATAATTGAAAATACCACCGCTTTGGTTTTCAATTGCAGTGATTGTATCTTTCACTATTTGTTCGGCTAACTCACCTTTATCAAAAGGTTCGTTTTTAGCTTCAATACAAAAAGTCGGTTTATCTTTTGCAACACCGGCATCCGATAATAAAGGAGACAAATCCAATGCATTTTGTTTTGCTGTATTGCCTTCAATAATTTCTAATAAATCAGTACGGCCGATAAGGTCGGTGAGTTTTCTAATACCTAACGAAGCCATTAGCTCACGTACTTCTTGCGTGATAAAGGTGAAATAGTTGGTGACCATTTCAACTTCACCAATAAAGTGTTTTTTACGTAAGACATCGTCTTGCGTGGCAATACCGGTGGCGCAGTTATTTAAGTGACAAATACGTAAGTACTTACAACCCATTGCAACCATGGGGCCGGTACCAAAGCCAAAACTTTCCGCACCTAAAATCGCGGCTTTAATAATATCCAGCCCGGTTTTTAAGCCACCGTCTGTTTGCAAACGAACTTTACCGCGCAAGTTATTCGCGCGCAGAATTTGATGTGTTTCGGTTAAGCCAAGTTCCCATGGGCCACCAGCATATTTAACCGAAGTTAAAGGTGAGGCACCGGTACCGCCGTCATAACCGGAGATGGTAATGAGATCGGCATAAGCTTTAGCAACCCCCGCTGCAATTGTTCCTACGCCTGCTTCAGAAACAAGTTTCACAGAAACCAAGCCATCCGGATTTACTTGTTTCAAATCATAAATAAGTTGCGCCAAATCTTCGATAGAATAAATATCATGATGTGGTGGTGGCGAAATTAATGACACGCCGGGTTTGCAAAAACGTAATGAAGCAATATATTCATTTACTTTATGACCCGGTAGTTGTCCGCCTTCACCGGGTTTTGCACCCTGGGCAACTTTAATTTGCATAACTTCAGCACTGCGCAAGTAGGCTGGGGTTACTCCAAATCGTCCAGAAGCAACCTGTTTAATTTTAGAACGTTTGTCGGTGCCATAACGTTTGGTATCTTCACCACCTTCGCCTGAATTTGAGCGGCCACCGAGTTTATTCATGGCTTGTGCCAGTGTTTCATGCGCTTCAGGTGATAAGGCGCCGAGTGACATTGCAGCGGAATCGAATCGAGTAACAATATCTTCGAAAGGTTCAACTTCACTGATGTCGACAGGTTTTATATCATCACGCAATTTTAAAAGATCACGTAAAGAGATGGGTGCACGATTGTTAATTTGATCGGCATACACTTTATATTTTTCATAGTCACCCGTTTTCACGGCTTCTTGTAAAGCAATCACTACATCAGGATTATAGGCATGATCTTCGCCACCATGAATGAATTTTAACAAGCCACCTTGATCAATGTTTTTACGTGCATTCCATGCCAGTTTGCAAAGTGTGCGTTGCTCAGCTTCAAGCTCTTCAAAACGGCTACCCTGAATACGGTTTGTTGTACCTTTAAAACAAAGATCAACTACGTCCTGGTTTAAACCAACCGATTCAAATAATTGCGCGCCACGATAACTGGATATGGTTGAAATTCCCATCTTCGAAGTAATCTTGTATAGACCTTTGTTTATGCCTTTACGGAAATTTGAATCGAGTTCTTTTGCTTCAAATCCGATAATTTCTTTGCTGCGAATCATGTCACTTAAGCATGCAAACGCAAGGTATGGATAGATGGCGGTTGCACCATAACCAATGAGCGTTGCGAAGTGGTGTGGATCACGTGCGGTTGCAGTTTCCAAAACAATATTGGTATCACAACGAACACCTTCTTTAATTAAATGATGATGTATTGCACCGGTTGCAAGTAAAGCATGAACAGGACGCGTGTCTTCACTAATGTCTTTATCGGTTAGAATAATTATGACTTTGCCTGCTTTGACTGCGGTCGTCGCTTTATTATTGATATCAATGAGTGCTGATTTTAAATCAACATCTTTAGGATAATTTAAACTAATTATTTCATTGGCATAATCACTGTTGTTATTACCCAGCTCAATGAGTTTGATAAATTTTGTGTGCGATAAAACAGGAGAATTTACTAATAGCCGTGATGCATGTTCGGCGGTTTCTTCGAACATGTTTCGTTCACGACCAAAGCAGGTTTCCAGTGACATAACGATTTGTTCACGGATCGGATCAATTGGCGGATTGGTAACTTGCGCAAACTGTTGACGGAAGTAATCAAACACAGAACGTTCTTTACGTGATAGAACCGGGAACGGAGTGTCATCACCCATTGAACCAATGGCTTCTTGTCCAGCGGCCCCCAGGACACGAATAATTTGATCACGTTCTTCAAAGCTGACCTGAAAAAGTTTTTGATACACATCTAAGGTACCCGTTTCCATGGCATCTGCGCCATTTTCAGCTTCGAGTTGTGACTCAAGATGGATCGCATTTTCGCTCATCCATTTTTTATACGGCTGGGCACTTTTTAAACGCTGATCTACCATTTCAGGCAAGATTAATTCACCTGTTTCGGTATCAACCGCAAGCATTTCGCCGGGTTTGAGACGGCCTTTTTGTGCAACATCTTCAGGTGCGTATTGATAAACACCAATTTCAGACGCGATGGTAATATGGCGGTCTTTGGTGATCATCCAGCGTGCCGGGCGCAGGCCATTACGATCCATGCTACACGCGGCATGACGACCATCGGTTAAAACTACACCGGCCGGGCCATCCCAAGATTCCATGTGCATGGAGTTATATTCATAAAAGGCACGTAAATCAGCGTCCATGTTAGCAATATTTTGCCATGCAGGCGGAATCAGTAAACGCATGGCACGGAAAATATCCATACCGCCTGCGAGTAATGCTTCAAGCATATTATCCATGCTGTTGGAATCTGAACCGGTCATTGAAACAAGTGGGCGTACATCTTCCATCGGAATATGCGGGCTTTCAAATTTGTGACCGCGGGCAACAGACCAGTTACGGTTTCCCTGAATAGTGTTAATTTCACCATTATGCGCCAGGTAGCGGAAAGGCTGAGCCAGGCGCCATTGTGGCCAGGTATTTGTTGAAAAACGTTGGTGGAATACCGCTAAAGCAGTTTCAAAGTTTTCATTATTCAAATCTTCATAAAAAACGGGCAAGTGTTCTGGCATAACCAGGCCTTTGTATGAAATGACCGATGATGAAAGACTCGGGATATAAAAAAACTCATCGTTGTTTTCAATTGCTTTTTCAGTGCGGCGACGGGCAATATATAAATGCCTTTCAAACGCGGTGCTGTCCATGCCTTCTGCAGCATTAACAAAAATTTGTTCAATTTGCGGTAATGATTTTAAGGCTTCTTCGCCACATGCTTCTTTATTTACCGGTACAACACGCCAACCAGCAAGTATCAGGCCTTCTTTGCTGAGTTCGGTTTCGAGCTGTTTGCGTGCTATGTCGGCTTTTTTCTTATCCGTATTAAGGAAAACCATGCCAACGGCGTAAAGTTCAGACAGGCTAAAACCGAGCTCGGTCGCCACGGCTGTGAGGAAACTATCGGGTTTTTTCAGTAATAAGCCACAACCATCACCTGTTTTTCCATCAGCTGCCACAGCACCACGATGCGTTAAACGAGCAAGTGCATTAATCGATGTTTTGAGCAACCAATGACTGGGTTTGCCGTCCATTTGTGCCATCAGGCCAAAACCGCAGTTATCACGTTCAAATTCGGGGCGATAAAGTCCGCCATTCATAGCAGAATAGTTCGTGTGGTTTGATTCAGGGTTGTGTCTATTTTTCTTCAATCTTCTTTACCAGATAATCATTTGTATTTACGTATCTATATGGCGCTCAGTGGATTTTGCTCGAGCGGTAAAACTGCCTTAATTCAGCCCATTTTGGTGGAAATTCTCAGCGGGAACGCTGAGTAAAACGGCCAAGCAGTATACAGCCAGAGGCGTTTAGCTTCAATCCAAAAAGGAGGGTAACCGGGCTGAAACCCACTGAAATACAGGGTTATAGAAATCGATTTTTAGTTTAGCTCGGCATGAATAGCACTGAATTGTCGCGCCCAGGGCCTGGCTTTTTGTACTGCTAATGGGAGCTGATTAATGGCTTGTTTTGCTTTGGAATAATCGGAATAACTGCCATGAATCAGGATGTACCAGTTTTTGCCGTCACGGAGTCGATGAAAATAGATGGCTTTGCCATCTAAATGGTACTGCTTAATAAAGGCTTGAATGGCCTTTTCATTGGTGCCAGCGGTAAGTTGTAACGTGTAATGATTGGGGTTCTGGCTCCATAACCAGCCTTCTTGATTTGATGAGATAGGGGGAGGCGGAATAGTTTTTACTGTGTTTATTGCAGCACTTTTTTTGCTTAAGGAAGGAAGAATACTTGCGAATGAGCGGATCCATGGTTTGGACACGCCTTTGGGTAATTGTTTAGCGGCAGCCTGTGCGGCGGATTTTGTTGGGTAAAAACCATAAATTAAAGTAAACCAGTCTTTGCCGTCACGCTTTGTTTTAAATATTGCAGCATCATTTTTTAAGCTAAATTTTTCCAGGTAAGCGGGTAGTGTGTTTTTTTGATGTGTGCCGAGTAACTGCATGGTGAAGTGATTTTTGTTTTGTTGTGTTATCCATATTTGTCCATGTAAGCTTGATGTATTCTTTGATTTTTTTGTTGCTATTTTGGTTGTTGTGTTTTCTTTTTCAGTGGCAATAACATCAAAACTGATTGTATTGGATTCTATTTTAAGCACAGGATCAATCACGGTTACATTCCAGGTATCTGCTTGTACACCAACATTGAGGGTTAAATTAATATAGGTATCACTGGCAACATTGACCTGTGTTGCAGAAAGGATTTTTTCTTTGCCGGTCCAGCTTATTTTAATTTTTTGTTGTTTATGAAAACCGCTACCTTTGATTGAAATAATTTGACGTTTTTTGCTGCCTGAAACCGGACTAGGGTTGATAGCGGATAATTTTAATATGCCAGGGTCGTTGGTAATATTTTTAGCCGGTTTTTCTTCTGCCCCGATTTTTGTTGGCGGCTCTTTACCTAATTCAAACTCTATTGTTTTAATTTTTGTTTGTTCAACTTCAGGAATATTTTCTATCTTTTGTGTTATTACAGGAGTAGTTTGCTGGACTGTTGCTATCGCTTGATTCTGTTTGGTTTCAATAATGACCTGTTCCGGTTCTGTAAAGAGGTTATTAATACTCTTTTGGAAAAGTAAAACGGTAATAACGATCGCCAGTGCAAAACCACCTAATAACATGTTGCGTAAATTAAAACGTGTTTCTGTATGGAAAAGTTCATTATCTAAATCCATTTCTTCAAAGCCAGGTGGTTCACTATCATCAAGTAAATTTTTATGTGCATACTCATTTATTCTAGAGGGTATGCCTTTTGATGCATTAAAAATTTTATGGATAAGTTTAGGTGTGAAAGGACTGGTGCCATCAAGTCCGGCAACAGCTAAACGATGACGTAAATATTCTGCGGTTTGTGTTTCATCCAGAGAAGGAACTTCCATGTTATGTGTTACGTGTTCTTTTAAGGGATGAATAGCCGGATCTTCCAGCATGGTTTCAATTTCAGGTTCGCAAAATAAAATGATGCGTAGTAATGCTGTTTCCTGATTTGAATGATGTTCCGCGAGGTAGAGTAAAGCTTGTAAAGCTTCTTGTGGTAGTTCATGTGCATCATCAATAATTAAAATAGGTACATATGATTCCTGATGCAAGCGATCAATTTGGTCACTTAACATGTCATATAAAAAAGAAGGCTCAAGTGGGGGATCGGTAAGGCCAAAACCAACAGCGGCCTGCCTTAATAACAGGCTTGCATCCATCATGGTGTGGGCTTGTATTTCACATATTTGCCATTCTTCCTGCTTTGTATTTATAAAGCGTTGTTTAAGACTGCTTTTACCGATACCGCGCTCGCCGGTAATAATAAGCAGCAGATTACCGTACTGGGTGTAGTGCCTGAGTAAGTCGAGCCGCTCAGTGAGTGTGGTGTTGGAATAGAAAAAACGATCGTCTTGTTGTAACGAAAAAGGAGCTTCAGCTAAACCATATGCCGCAAGGTAGTTGGGTTTAACCTGATTAACTTGGTCCAGGTTTGATTGATCATAGTTATGTGTGTCGTAAGTCATAAGTGCTTACCCTTAAAATCACAACTCAATTTAGTTTGGTTGTTCCTGCCCCTGCATAAACACAACCTTGAATCCCCGTTTTAGTTGCGAGTCGCGTACGCGCAGCAACGCACTCTCTGCCATTTCACGATTTTCGAAATGGTCACGTTTTACTCGCCCGGAACGACCTTGTTGTCCCCATTCACGGATTAATGTCCAGCCGTCCAGTAAATCTTCCAATAATAATAATTGGTAATAACGGGATGGTTTTTCTTCGAAAGCCGGTATTTGCATATAGACACGCATAAATATATTAGTACGGGTTTAAATCCGTCAGGTCAACTCTGATGGATCAAATATACGTTTAAATTCCTTTATAGCATAACGATCTGTCATGCCTGCAATATAATCTGAAACAATACGTGCGCGGCCACTTTCACCGGCTTTTTCTTCTTGTTGTTGTGCTTTTTCACGGTAATCGGGTGGCATCAGCCTCAGGTCGCCGAGCATGGCAGCAAACAATTTGCTTATTACATTACCCGCTTTATGACTCATGCGATGAACACGATAGTGGCGATACAAGTTTTCACGCAAGAAACGTTTTAATTCTAAATGCATGTCCAGCATGTCTTCACTAAAATTAATCAGGCTGCCATTGTATTGGCGAATATCGTTAATGGATTGCGGGTTTGCTTTTGTTATTTGCTGAGAACTTTCCGCAATTAAATCTTTGATTTGTTCGTCAATCATACGGCGCACAATTTCATAAATAGTGCGTTTGTTATCCAGTTTTGGATAATCTTTTTCAACTTTAGTATAAAGTTTTTTGAATAAGCGGGTTTCGCGTAATTGGGCAATAGTAATAAAACCGGAACGCAAGCCATCATCAACATCATGGCTGTTATAAGCGATGGCATCTGCGAGGTTAACCATCTGGGCTTCAATGCTGGCCTGGGTTTTATTGATAAAACGCAAACCAATATCACCCAGTTTTTCAGCATTTTTAATTGAACAATGTTTTAAAATACCTTCGCGACTTTCAAAGGTGAGGTTGAGTCCATTAAACTCTGCATACTTTTCTTCGAGTTCATCAACCACGCGTAATGATTGCAGGTTGTGTTCAAAGCCACCGTAGTTTTTCATGCACTCATTGAGCGCATCCTGACCGGTATGACCAAAAGGGGTGTGGCCAAGATCATGTGCCAGCGCGATGGCTTCACTTAAGTCTTCATTAAGGTGTAAGGCGCGAGCAATGGTTCGACTCATTTGCGCAACTTCAATGGAGTGGGTTAAGCGGGTGCGGAATAAATCGCCTTCGTGATTAACAAAAACCTGGGTTTTATATTCGAGCCGTCTAAATGCAGTTGAATGAATAATGCGGTCTCGGTCGCGTTGAAATTCACTGCGGTGTTTGGGAGGGTCTTCATGAAAACGTCGGCCTAAAGACGACTCGTTATTTGCCGCGTAGGGTGCAAGTTCTGACATCCATCTTTATCCTTTTATTGGCCGTCGATTGCACGGTGTGCTTCAATTGTTTCTCGCAGTAAATCATGATCAAAATCATTGGTAACAAAGGCATCACCCAGCGCTTTAAATAAAATAAAATTAATTTTTCCTGCGCGGACTTTTTTATCAACCGCCATTAACTCAATAAAGTGTTCATAGTCCATGTGGTGGGGCGCGCGGGTGGGTAACATGGCCATATCAAGCAGGTTATCAACACGCTCTACATCTTTTTGATCCAGGTTGCCAAGGCGCATGGATAAATCTGTCGCCATTAACATTCCCGTTGCAACTGCTTCGCCATGTAACCAGTTTCCATAACCTGTGCTGGTTTCAATCGCATGGCCAAAAGTATGACCTAAATTAAGTAATGCACGTACGCCATTTTCTTTTTCATCTTCTGCCACGATTTCAGCTTTACAGCGACAGGACACTTCAATGGCATAGCTAAGCGCCTCAGGATCCCGGGCTAATAATTTATACATATTTTCTTCTAGCCATTTTGTGAAAGCCATATCACGAATAAGGCCATATTTAATGACTTCGGCAATACCGGCACTGAGCTGGTTATCTTCCAGTGTATTTAAGGTATCAGAATCGGCAATAACACAACGTGGCTGGTGGAAGGCGCCAATCATGTTTTTCCCCTGAGGGTGGTTAACACCGGTTTTGCCGCCAACAGATGAATCAACTTGCGCCAGTAACGTGGTGGGGATTTGAATGAAATTAACTCCACGTTGGTAGCAAGCTGCGGCAAAGCCGGTCATATCGCCGACGACACCGCCACCTAAGGCAACCAGGGTACAGGTTCGATCAAATTTAGCCGTGAGTAGTGCGTCAAAAATAGTATTTAATTCATCTAGATTTTTATATTGCTCACCATCAGGAAGAATAACTGTTTGTACATCATAAGCAGCGAAGGTTTTTTTTGTTTTTTCCAGGTAAAGCGGTGCAACGGTTTCGTTCGTGACAATCAAAACCTGAGCGCCGTTAACGTAAGGCTCAATAAGTCTGGATTGAGTTAGTAAGTTCTGACCAATATAAATGGGGTAACTGCGTTCGCCATCTTCACCAAGTTTAACTTGCAGTGTTTTCATTTCCGGTACGGTTCCCATTTGCGCGCTTAAAAGAGGTTAGTTAAAGCTATTATAAATGAAACTAGGAAAAATGCAGAGTGCTTTATTACTAAGGATATTCCGTTATGGGTTTTGGAGTTTTTCCAGAATTTCTTTTAAGGCTAAACGAGCGCTGTCTTTGCCGGTATCAATAATAATATCGGCTGTTTCACGGTAAAGAGGATCGCGAATTTCGAATAGCTCTTTTAATACGGCCTGAGGGTCTTCGGTTTGTAAGAGGGGCCGATTGCGATCTTTAGAGGTTCGTTCGAGTAAGGTTTCAATGTCGGCATAAAGATATATTATGGTGCCACGGGACATGAGAAATTGACGGTTTTCTGCTTTTAAAATGGCTCCGCCGCCGGTGGCGAGGACAATGCCTTTTTTTGTCGTTAATTCATCCAGTATTGCAGTTTCACGTTTGCGAAAACCGGTTTCACCTTCTATATCAAAAATGTGTGTAATGGTGACACCGGTACGGTTCTCAATTTCATGATCGCTATCGAAGAATTCAAGTGATAGCTCACTGGCAATCTGGCGGCCAATGGTGGTTTTGCCTGCACCCATTAAACCGATAAGAAATATATTTTGGTTTTTTGCCATTATGCTTTTATTTTAGCTATGCATTTACAATATAGTTAATGATGGCGTTCAGAGTTAAAAGTAAAAATAGCAGGAGGCATGTGAAACATACCTCCTGAATTTAGTAGAAAAAACGAATTTAAAGTTTTGCGCTTTCTTTTAAAAGTTTAGGTGTTACAAAAATAAGCAGCTCGGATTTATTATTTTGTTCAAAAGTACTGCGGAATAAAAATCCAACTAAAGGTAAGTCACCAAAGAAAGGAACTCGATCCACACTTTTTGCTGTTGTTTGTTCATAAACACCACCAAGAACAATTGTTTCACCATTATCAACCAATACGTTTGTTTCAACAGATTGTGTTTTGATGGGTGGGATACCTGCTGTTATGTTACCAAAATCCGGACTATCTTTAGTCACTTTTAAATCCATAATGATTCTATCATCAGGAGTGATTTGGGGTGTTACGGTAAGGCTTAAAACAGCTTTTTTAAATTGGATAGCTGTTGCGCCACTTGAAGATTTCTCTTCATATGGAATTTCAGTACCCGTCTCAATTACAGCTTCTGATTGATCAGAGGTAATAACGCGCGGACTGGATATTGTTTCTGAGCGCCCTTCTGTTTGTGCTGCAGAGAGTTCAAGATCGATTAATGTGCCAAAAGGTAGTCGTGATAACGCTAAACCGATTGAACCTGCCGAAGAAGCTAGAGTAGTCACGGGCAGGTTAACATTATAACGGCTTGGTTGTGATGGAACCCCGCCTAGACGAGCTACTTCAGCTGCACCAGAGTTACCTGATACACCTATTTCATCGGTATTGCCGCCATTTATTGATACATCCCGGTGAGAAATACCGAAGCGTACACCTAACTCTTTGCTGAAGTCGTTTGTCGCTAAAACAATGCGTGTTTCAATTAAAACCTGTCTGACAGGAATATCTAACTGCTGTACTAAAGCGGTTATAGAATCGATGTTTTTTGCGGTATCACGAATGAGCAACCTATTAGTTCGGGTATCTACACTGACACTGCCGCGTTCTGACAAAAGAGAGTTATCTTTTGTTTTAAATAATTTTGTAAAATCAGCCGCTTTAGCATAATTAATTTGAATGCTGTCGCTAATTAGTGGCGATTCGTCTTCAATAGCTTGATCCAGTTTTGCTCTCGCGGCAATTTCTTCAGCTGGTGCAACAGAAATCACGTTGCCATCCTTAATCATTGCCAGGCCTTTGCTGCGTAAAATAATGTCCAGCGCTTGATCCCAGGGTACATTTTTTAAACGTAAGGTAACATTACCTTTTACGCTATCACTGGTAATTAAATTTAAATCGGTAAAGTCGGCAATAAGTTGCAATACGGCACGCACTTCAATACTTTGGAAATTGAGTGATAAGCGTTCACCTTTAAAGGCGAGTTTATTCTTTTGTATATCTGCGGCGGTTTCTCTTAAGATAGGTTTCACATCTATAGTAAAAGAATTGTCCGCTTGATAAGCAAGCTGTTCAAATTCACCCATGCCGGTAATCACAATTTTAACATTACCATTTTGGTTAAAAGCATCAATTGTTTTTACTGGGGTACCAAAATCAATTACATCAAGACGGCGTTCCAATTCGTCGGAAATCGAACTATTGAGGAATACAACAGTGACTTGTTCACCCCGAGTTTTTAAGTCAACCGGGGTATTAGGATCAGCTAAATCGACAATAATGCGACCTTCACCCTTTTCACCGCGACGGAAATCAATATTGGTTATATTGTTACCAGAGGATTTTGTTGATGTGCTGGCAGCGCTAGCAGGTTTAGCGGCGATAGCTGTTGTTGAGCTTCCTCCGAGGGTGATAATAATGTCATTCCCATCAGCAACGGCAGTATAAGTGACCAAGCGCGATAAATTTAAAACAACACGGGTGCGGCCCCCTGCTTCAACAGTGCTAATGCTGCGGGCAACGCCGATTCCAATATTTTGAGAGCGTTCAGATAGTTTTATTTTTGTATTTGGAAAGTCAAAGGCAATACGCGCAGGACTGTCGATAGTAAAACTTCCAGGCTCGGCTGCTAAATTTTCTAATGAAATTTTAATTTGTACTTGATCACCGGGAAGTGATGAGTAATTTATTTCAGTAATTGCATTTTCTGCAGCTGTAGCGAATGTTGGCATGGCTGCAAGCACAAACAAGCAAACACTAACAAAAGCAGCTAGCTTCTGTGACCGAATAAAATAAGAATAGTTAAATGTGCTATTTTTCATGGTGATCTCCGTCACGAATTATTCACTCAAACTGAGTGAGGCCTCGCGTTCAGTCCATCCTCCCACACCATTGGGGATGATTTCGTTAAGCAGTATTGAGTCTTCAGTAATAGTTAAAATTTCGCCATAGTTGGAACCCATGTGGTTACCGGGTAGTACTCTGTAGATAATTTTGTCAGGTGCCGTAATAAGCGCCCAGGTTTTACCATTTTTTTCGATATGACCAACGAAGCTTAGAGAGTCAAGACTATATTGTTCAAGCTCTTCGCGTTTGCGATCTAAATTAGGATGTAATCCTGAATCCTGAATTTCGAGACTGGCTTCTTCCTGCGCAACAAAAGGTGTGAAAGGGTCGCGTAAATGACTAACTTGATATAAATAAGTTTCGTAAGGAACGATTTCAGGTAACGGTTTTATTCGTTTTTTCGGTCGCGCTTTAACGCTGTCTACGAACTCCCGAAGATCACTTGTGTTATCACTAGTGCATGAGGTTAAAAATACGGGCAGGCATAAACACAACACTGCAATTGCAGATATTGGATTTTGTGAATGTGTTTTAATCTCATTCGTCATGTTATTTGTGCCTTGCTTCAATATTTTCATTTGAATTCGTTTTCAACTAACCATTAATTTATATTCTTTAGCGGCGTTTTTTCTTTTTACGTTTTTTTCTTTTTCCCGAAACTTCACTTTCATCAAGGTAACGGTATGTTTTTGCTGTTACATTCATGGTTAAAAGGTCTTTTTTCTTGCCGCTCGCACGTTTAATAGAAATATTTTGCAGCGTTACAATACGGGGCAATGCTGCAATGCCGCTAACAAATTCACCAAACTGATGGTAAGTCCCCGTCATTTTTAAGGTGATGGGGAGTTCAGCATAAAATTCAATGTGTCTTTCTTTTAAAGGTTTAAATAATTGAAATTCAATACCACTGGCTAGCCCCGTTTGTGATATGTCAACCAGTAAATCTTCAACTTCAGTTTTACTGGGTAGTTGACGAATCATGGCACCAAATGAGTCTTTCATTTCTACCATTTGTGCTTTATAGGCTTCCAGATTAGCGGCTTTGGCTTGTTTGACTTCAAAGTCGCTTTTTAAACGATTTTCTTCACTGATGATTCGATCAAGATTTTCCTGTTGCGCTTGAACATCAAGAAAGTAACCGGCTGCCAGTACCGAAACAGCAACAACAGCAACAATTACAGCCTTGACCAAAAGCGGCCAGGAACCAATATTACTTAAATCCAGATTGTTAAGATCGATGTCTGCCATAATTAAGAGTCTATTTTGTTGTCGCTTTTTTAGGTTGAGCTAACTGTTCTGCCCGCAAAATGAAACTACGGCCACCACCATCTTTTTTCGATGAGCCTTTTTTCTGAATAACATTGAGCTGAGGTTTGGTTAACCAGGGAGAGCCATCAATATTTCTCATATAAGCGGATACACGGGCATTGGATTGAGCAATACCATTTATGGTTAGCTTTTTACCCTTTTGTTTAAGGCTTTGAATATGAGCACCTTCAGGGATGACCTTCACCATTTCTTCAAATAAATGAACAATGCTTGGGCGATTACGTTGTAATTGTTGGATCACTTCCATACGAGCCAATAAGCGTTTCTTTTCTTTTGCTAGCGCATTGATTTCGCGTATTTGTTTTTCTACCGTGGTAATTTCATTTTTCATGAAGTTATTACGTGATTCTTGAGCGCTAATCATTCTGTTATATTGTAAATGTACCGCTAAAATTACCAGCACCATCATAAACACAGATAAACCCAGCATAGAAAGAAATTGACGCAGTTGTTCTTTGCGCCGTTCTTCACGCCATGGAAGTAAATTAATACGTGCCATTAATCAAAACTCCTCATAGCCAGACCAGCAGCAATCATTAATGCTGGAGCATCATTGCTTAAGCTTTGTGCTTTAACGCGTGATGCTAAGGTCATGTTGGTAAAGGGATTCGCCACGGACGTATGAACGCCTAATTTATTGGCAATCATTTCATCTATGCCTGGAATCATGGCGCTACCACCGGCTAGAATAATATGGTCAACATTATTATATTGGCTTGAGCCATAAAAGAACTGTAATGAGCGGCTGACCTGTTGAGTCATTGCATCTTTAAAAGGCTCGAGTACTTCAGGAACATAATTATCAGGTAACCCGCCTTGACGCTTGGCCATGCCTGCTTCTTCATAAGATAAGCCATAGCGGCGTTGAATTTCTTCGGTTAATTGTTTGCCGCCAAAAACCTGTTCACGGGTATAAATGGTTTTGCGATCATGCATGACATTTAAAGTAGTCATAGTTGCGCCAATGTCAATAATGGCAATGGTTTGATCAATGCCTTGCTCAGGTAGTTGAGGAATAAGCAGTGAGAAAGCATTTTCTATTGCGTAGGCTTCAACATCGACAATTTTAGCTTTAAGTCCGGCTAGTTCAATGGCGGCGATACGAATATCCACGTTTTCACTACGCGAAGCTGCAAGTAAAACATCGATTCGTTCAGGATCATTCTCTGAGGGGCCAATGATTTCAAAATCCAGGTTAACTTCTTCAAGTGGATAGGGAATATACTGATCGGCTTCAAGTTCGATTTGCTGTTCCATTTCATCTTCAGTAAGAGAGGCGGGCATCGCAATGATTTTGGTGATAACCGCGGAACCGGCAACAGCAACAGCTGCTAATTTGGTGCGAGATGCAGAACGTTTGACCGCACGCTTAATTGCGGCTCCAACGGCTTCAACATCGGCAATATTCTTTTCAATGACGGAATTCGCGGGTAAAGGTTCAACAGCATAGCTTTCTACGCGCAGGCGGTCGCCGCTCTGACTCAATTCAAGTAGCTTGATTGCGGTAGAACTTATATCCAGTCCTAAAACAACTGGTTGTTTTTGTGTGAATAAATCGCCAAGACCCATAGTTTTATCTCAATGCTGCTTTTAAATTCTCAATGTTTCTTTAATATTACGTATTTTTCGTTATTTTGCATGTGGTTACAGTTGTTATTTATATAATACTTTAGGTTGTTGAGTCAACTATAGGACATCTAATGAAAAATTACAAATAGGCGTGACAGCTTTTCGTTGAACCCATATACTTTCTGTATGTGTGAATATATCGGTATTTTTAGACACAACCTTAATATAGCGTGGGTATATGAAGTTACTTTATAAGAAGTCCATCACAATTCTTGGGATTTTGGTGTTAGCAGGCGGAATTTTGGCGGCTTTATTTATTGGCGGCGCTTATTTATACCTTTCCCCTCGTTTACCCAATATAGAAACGCTTAAGGATGTGCAATTACAGGTTCCTTTGCGTGTTTACGCGAAAAGTGGTGAATTAATTGCCGAATTTGGTGAAATGAAGCGTACTCCTCTTAAATATGCAGAATTTCCTCAACATCTTATTAATGCGGTATTAGCAGCAGAAGATGATCGTTTCTTTGAGCATCCGGGCGTTGATTACCAAGGTATTTTGCGTGCGGTTGTACATTTAATTCGTACCGGCAAAAAAGGCCAGGGTGGCAGCACCATTACTATGCAGGTGGCACGAAATTTTTTCCTTAGTCGTGAAAAAACCTATTTACGTAAACTTAATGAGATTTTTCTTGCCTTTAAAATTGAAGAGCTTTTAACAAAAGAAGATATTCTGGCCTTATATCTGAATAAAATATATCTGGGCAAGCGAGCTTACGGTTTTTCTGCAGCGACACAGGTTTATTACGGCAAGGAAATCCATGACTTGAGTGTGGCGGAATACGCGATGGTAGCGGGTTTGCCAAAAGCACCTTCAAGCTACAACCCCATTAATAATCCACAACGTGCCTTAATTCGTCGAAATTATGTTTTAGGGCGTATGCGTACACTGGATTACATTGATGAAGAAGTGTATCAGGCTGCGCTTAATTCAGCTGATTTAGCCACGGTACACGGGCAGGACATCGAGCTTGAAGCGCCCTATATTGCTGAAATGGTACGTACTGAAATGGTTGCGCGATATGGTTCAGTGGCTTATACCGGCGGTTACAGTGTTTATACAACAATCAATGCTGCCAGGCAGCAGTCTGCAAATAATGCATTACGTAACGCTTTACTCGGTTATGACCGTCGCCATGGTTATCGCGGTCATTTAGGATTTTTTGATTTAGACGCAGATGAAAAAATAAATACAGAGGCAATGGCGGCAGCAGAAGCGCTTCAGGCTGAAATTGGTGAAAACAGTGTTGTTACAAAAGCGGAAGTTAAGGAATTAGGTGAATTTGAGGTATGGCGAAAAGAGTTAAATAAAATTTCAACGTTTGGTAATCTTATTCCTTCACTGGTTTTTCAGGTTAATGACAAAGAAGCTTATGCTTATACAGCTGAAAATAAGATTGTGTATTTGCCCTGGGAGCATATTGAATGGGCCCGAACGTATGTTGATGATAATACTGTTGAGGCTAAACTTACTTCAGCACATCAGCGTTTAAAAGAAGGCGACATTATTTATACCGTGCCTTCAGCAAAACCGGGTTGTAGCTGGTTGGCACAAAAACCAACAGTGAATGGCGCATTAGTTTCTTTGTCACCTGAAGATGGTGCAGTTGAAGCGCTGTCTGGCGGTTTTAATTATTTTGAAAGCAAGTTTAATCGTGCAATACAAGCTTTACGTCAACCAGGATCAAGTTTCAAACCTTTTATATATACCGCTGCGTTAGATAAAGGTTACACCCCTGCCAGTATTATTGCGGATGCCCCGGTGGTCTTTGATGCACCAGGTCTGGAAGATACCTGGCGTCCTGAAAATTACAGTGGAAAATTTTATGGTGATACACGTTTACGTCTGGCGTTAATTAAATCACGTAACCTGGTTTCAATACGTTTATTGCGAGATATAGGGATTGGTTATGCTATTCGTTATATAAAGCGCTTTGGTTTTACCCGAAAAATGTTACCTCGTAATTTATCTCTAGCTTTAGGCAGTGGCTCCTTAACGCCTTATGATTTGGCGACTGGTTATACTGTTTTTGCTAATGGTGGTTATCGCGTTAAACCGTACTTTATTGATTATGTTGTTGGCGCAAAGGATAAAATTGTTTTTATGGAGCAACCAGAGCAGGTTTGCCGTGCCTGTCGAAAAGCTGAAACATACCCGGATAATAATGAACGTAAAGAGGGAATAAAACAAAAAGATGAGTCACTGCAAAATAAAAAAGTTAAAGAAACCACGCCGGCTTCATTGCCTGATTTAAGTGAATCATTTCTTTCATTAATGGATGAATCGGAACAACTACAGGTTACCCAGGGGCCGGTGCAATTAAAATTGGCGAAACAGCTGCTATCACCACAAACAGCTTTTTTAATTAATACCATGATGCAAGACGTGATTCGTCAGGGAACGGGGCGACGTGCACTGGCTATTGGCCGTAAAGATTTGGCCGGGAAAACGGGAACAACGAATGATCAACGTGATGCATGGTTTACCGGTTTTAACGCTGATTTAGCGACGATTGCATGGGTGGGGTTTGATAATCCACGACCACTGGGTGACAGGGAAACAGGTGCGCGAGCGGCATTGCCGATGTGGATCGATTACATGCGTGAGGCATTAGATGGCGTAAAAGAGAAAGAGCTTGAGCAACCACCTGGTTTGGTTTCGGTACGGATTGATCCAAAAACAGGGCTATTAGCTAATGCAACAACAAAAGATGCTATTTTTGAATTTTTTCTGGCCGATCAAGTGCCAACAGAACAGAGCGATTCAGTTGAAGGTGAACAAATGGATATTCCAGCTGAAGTGAGCCCAGCAGATATAACCGAAGATATTTTCTGATTTTTATACAGTAAGGTTTTTTGTATGTCGCAACGTGGTTATGATCATATGCGCCAACGTCTGGCGCAGAAAACAGCACAAATTTTACTTGATAGTGGTACGCGTGATTTTCATGCCGCCAAACATAAAGCGGCACAACAACTTGGCGCTGTTGATACAAAAAGTTTGCCTAGTAACTCTGAAATTGAACTAGCTTTAAGTGAATACCAGCGACTTTTTCGTGCCTCGAGTCAACCTGAACACCTGAATCGACTACGCGAAATTGCAATTGAAGCAATGCAGTTTTTAACTGATTTTAAGCCACGTTTAGTCGGAAGTGTTTTAAGCGGTACAGCTGATGAACATTCAGTGATTAGAATTCATTTGTTTCCCGATACGGTTGAAAGTATTGGTTTTTATTTATCAGATAAAAATATCCCTCATGAGCTTAGCGAGCGACGTTTAAGAATTGGTATTGATCAATACCAAAATTATTCAACCTATGAGTTTGTTGTTGATGGAAACCAGGTTGAGCTAATTTTGTTTTTGCCTAAACAAAAACAAATCCCTTTGAGTCCGATTGATGGTAAGCCAATGAAACGTGCGGATTTAGCCGAAGTTGAACTATTATTAAATCAGCAGGAATAAATTTTTTATTTTTTTAGCGATCTTTAGCAACGCCCGTATCAATCGCCGCTTCGGCCACAGCCTTGGGCACATAGTCTTGCAAACGTGTGTCAAAAGGTTTTGGAATAATATAATCGCGACCAAATTCAAGCTTATCAACAGCGTAAGTATCTATTACGCTTTGTGGTGTTGTTTCTTTAGTTAAAGCAGCAAGCGCTTTAACCGCAGCTATTTGCATTTCAGTATTAATGCAGGTTGCTCGTACATCCAGGGCGCCACGAAAAATAAACGGAAAACCTAAAACGTTATTAACCTGGTTTGGATAATCGCTACGACCAGTTGCTAAAATAATATCATTACGTGTTTGTTTTGCCAGCTCAGGATCAATTTCAGGATCGGGATTGGACAAAGCAAAAACAATTGGCTCAGGAGCCATGGCTTTAAGCATTTCCGGTTTTAATAAGTTGGGGCCAGAAACGCCAATGAAAACATCTGCACCTTGCATGGCATCACTTAAAGTCCGGCGAGAGGATTCACGTGAGAATTCCTGTTTATATTTATTCACTTCTTCACGGCCGTTGTAAACCACACCTTTTCGGTCTACCAGATATATTTTTCGTGCGCCTAAACTTTTTAACATGCGCATTGCCGCAATACCGGCGGCACCTGCACCGAGACAAACAATGTGTGCTTTTTCAATTTCACGGCCTGTTATTTCAAGCGCATTCAATAAACCTGCGGCAATAATAATGGCGGTACCGTGCTGGTCATCATGAAAAACAGGAATGTTAAGTTCTTTTTCCAGCGCCTTCTCAATTTCGAAGCATCGAGGTGCGGCAATATCTTCAAGATTAATGCCGCCAAAGGTAGGAGAAATATTTTTTACTGTTTTAACAAAGTCTTCTACTGAATCAGCATTAACTTCAATATCCATGACATCAATATTGGCAAATTTTTTAAATAAAACTGCTTTACCTTCCATAACAGGTTTGCCTGCGAGTGCACCAACGTTACCCAAGCCTAAAACGGCGGAGCCATCAGTGATAACCGCAACGAGATTTCCTTTGTTGGTGTATTGATAAGCGGCTTCCGGATCTTCTGCAATAGCTCGTACTGGTGCCGCAACGCCAGGTGTATAGGCAAGACTGAGATCATTCTGAGTATCACAGGCTTTGGTCAGTGCTGTTGCTATTTTACCGGCAACGGGGCGGGCATGATAATCAAGCGCTGCTTGTTTGAGTTGTTCTGCAGTGAGTTTTTTATCTGCCATGATTTACCTTTCGTTCTAAAATTATAAATTAAGTGTAACAGTTGAATTGTGCTTAGTCAGTTTAGTAATTGCAAAGAAGCGGGATGATGAATAGTCATACGTTGTTCATTTTTGATTTGGTATATCCAGCCACGGGCAATAAGGTGACGTCCAATTAAGTCTTCAGGGTGAAACTGAGTGAAGTAAGGCAGGTTTTTTTTCAGAACACGTAAAGCAAATTTTGTTTCTGACTTTGTATTGAGGTTGAGCCAAAAAGAGCTACGACTTTCGCCTACGCGTTGTACTGTTCCAGTAATGCGATGAAAGCCACGCGCTGATTTGTTCAGTAAATTAACATCGATAGCATTGCTATACGGGTGATTCCAGATCCCTCTTTTTTGTTTTTGTGCTTCACGTTCGGCTTTTTGGTAACAACTTAAGAGCTGGATATTGGGTGGAATGGCAATGGTAAACCCGAGCCCTTTTTTTAGTAATGTTGCGGTAATATTTTCATTATCCAGGGTAAAAATATGCACAAGCAAACGTTTGTAACGGTCGCGTCTTGTTTTCCCAAAAAATATTTTTATTGATGAGGCATTTTTTTTAATAATTTTTTGTAGTTGATTTTTTGCCGCCAGGTAAAAAGGCTCATTTTTTTTGCCATCGCGGCCACGTTCAGGGGTGTTAATACCAATCAGACGAAGCTTGCGTCCATCCGTTAATTTAATGGTGTCGCCATCATAGACATGTGCGACTTGTACCGTTTCGTCAAATTGGTTAACGGTACAATTATTTGCATAAATTGCCGGTGTAAAAAATACTAGTGTTAGAAACACAAAAGGCGCCCATTTGGACGCCTTTATTGTATGCAGAATAGCAGGTAGATAGGACAAATTATTTTTTGCCGTATTTTTGGTTAAATTTATCAACACGTCCTGCAGTATCAAGTAATTTTTGTTTACCTGTAAAAAAGGGATGGCACTGAGAACAAACTTCAATAGTTTGATCTTGGCAGCTTGCTGAGCGTGTTTTAAAAACGTTGCCACAACTGCACGTTACTGTAACTTCTTCGTAGGCTGGATGGATGTCAGCTTTCATTTTAAAAACCTCTATATTTCGAGCATCGCCCTCTGTTTAAATATTTCTTAAATCAGCACCATGCACATTATTGGACGGGCGATCATACGGAAAAGGCTGTGCGGCAGCAAGCTTTAATCGAAATTAGCGCTTATTTATTATTTACCTTCAGATTTCAGGTTTAGCAGGAAAAGGGATGATGTTCGCCTGCATTGCTGGTGTATGAGCAGATAGGCCATTTTCAGCTTTATCCTGAAGCAAATCACTGAGGTGTTGGAACGTATCCCACATGAGTTCTGAAATAGCGAGACAGGAAGCCATGGGGGAGTCTTTATTTTTGTCACGGATTTTATCAATGCGCCATTGTAAGCATCGCAGGCGATGTTGATTGCATTTTGCTGAATTATTAATTAATGCAGATATTTTATCCCGTCTTAGTTTCTCAAAACTTTGAGGTTCTGAAGAAGCCAGGGATGCCCACACTTCAAAATCTATTTCACAAATTGAGATATCGGTCATGTGATTCATCCTTGTTATATCGAACGAAATAAAACATATAAGAGCGAAACCAGACTACGTGAGAAAAATGCCTCAAACAGTGAATAGCATCTTATTTCCAGTTAAATAATGTTGTATTTTTACTAATTTGTCAAAATTCACGCACAATTTGTATAGAGATGGCTTGAGGTTTGGGGCTTATCTTCTTAAGAAAAAAGGGGAAGTTGAGAATTAAATAATGTAAGAGAAAAACAGGGGCAATTGAAGATTACCCCTGTTTTTTGTGAGAATTAGCTTGATTTTTGCTTTTTTTGATCTTGATCTTATTTCTTCATGGAATCAAAGAAGTCGTTGTTGGTTTTAGTGGTTCTGAGACGGTCGAGCAAGAATTCCATGGCGCCAATTTCATCCATGTCATGAACCACTTTTCTTAAGATCCACATTTTTTGCAGTTCGTCAGGTTTAGTGAGGAGTTCTTCACGGCGTGTGCCTGAACGATTAATGTTAATAGCAGGGTAAATACGTTTTTCTGCGAGTTTTCGATCCAGATGGATTTCCAGGTTACCGGTGCCTTTAAATTCTTCGTAAATGACGTCATCCATACGTGAGCCTGTTTCAACCAGAGCCGTGGCGATAATAGTTAGAGAACCACCTTCTTCAATATTTCGTGCTGCACCAAAGAAACGTTTTGGGCGGTGTAAGGCGTTAGCATCAACACCACCGGTTAATACTTTTCCGGATGAAGGAATAACGGTGTTATAGGCGCGGGCAAGACGGGTAATGGAATCGAGTAGAATGATTACGTCTTTTTTATGTTCAACCAGGCGTTTGGCTTTTTCGATGACCATTTCAGCCACTTGTACGTGGCGGCTGGCAGGTTCGTCAAAGGTTGATGAAACGACTTCGCCGCGAACAGAGCGCGACATTTCAGTTACTTCTTCAGGACGTTCATCAATCAGTAATACGATTAAATGACAATCAGGATTATTATGGGTGATGGCATGAGCTATATCATGCAACATCATGGTTTTACCGGCTTTAGGTGGTGAGACAATGAGGCCACGTGAACCTTTGCCAATCGGTGCAGTGAGGTCAATCACGCGAGCGGTCATATCTTCTGTGCTGCCATTGCCAACTTCGAGAAAAAGACGCTTATTCGGGTGTAAGGGTGTCAGGTTTTCAAATAATACTTTGTGTTTAGCATTTTCAGGCGGCTCAAAATTAATTTCATTAACCTTAAGTAAAGCAAAATAACGCTCACCGTCTTTAGGTGGGCGAATTTTTCCGGCTACCGTGTCGCCGGTACGTAGATTAAAACGTCGAATTTGGCTGGGTGAAACATAAATATCATCGGGACCGGCAAGGTATGAACTATCGGCAGAACGTAAAAATCCAAAACCGTCCTGAAGGATTTCTAATACACCATCACCATAAATATCTTCGCCACTTTTAGCGTGGGATTTTAGAATGGAAAAAATAATATCTTGTTTACGGGAGCGAGAAAGGTTGTCGATACCCATGCTAGAGGCAATTTTAATGAGTTCGGGAACGGGATTTTGTTTGAGTTCAGATAGATTCATTTTGAGGATTCTTTAATCGATTATTGAGAAAATTGAGTTCGTTATTTTTTAAGGTTAATACGGATACAACACGGAATTGCACAAAGGCGGAATATTAGGCGTACTCGTTTTTTAAGTTTATTTTTGAAATTTTTTGAGAATTTGTCGCCCGTGATCTTTAAATAACGGAGCGAAATGATTATTAAAGTTTTAGAACAAATTGGTTATGGGTAGAACATTAGCACTAAAATCAAGATACGTCCAGCACCTACGATTTAACGGGG
>JAUWUS010000065.1 GCA_030617815.1 Gammaproteobacteria bacterium | reverse complement strand
ATCTTAGGTAACAAATAATGAGTGGCACGTTTAGTGCTTTTAATAGTTTCAATTTACAGTTTAAAAATTAATATAAAACCTTTTAGGAAATTGGAGATAGACCATGTCTGACAATGTGTTAAAAATGATTAAAGACAACGGCGTTAAGTTCGTTGATTACCGTTTTACTGATACTCACGGTAAAGAGCAGCACGTTTCATGCCCAGCTCATACTGTAAGTGCTGATTTATTTACTGAAGGCAAAATGTTCGATGGTTCTTCAATCGCAGGTTGGAAAGGAATTAATGAATCAGATATGATCATGATGCCAGATGCATCTACTGCTGTTATGGATCCATTTGCAGATGAGCCAACATTAATTTTAACGTGTGACATTCTTGAGCCTACAACAGGTCAAGGTTATGAGCGTGACCCACGTTCTGTTGGCAAACGTGCAGAAGCCTATTTAAAATCGACAGGTATTGCTGATACAGCTTTCTTTGGTCCTGAACCAGAATTCTTCGTTTTCGATGATGTGCGTTGGAAAACAAACATGAGCGGCATGTCTTATGAAGTTGATTCTGATGAAGCAGAGTGGAACTCAGAAAAAGTATATGAAGATGGTAACATCGGTCACCGTCCAGGTTTAAAAGGTGGTTACTTCCCGGTTCCTCCAGTAGATTCATTAAACGACTTACGTGCGGCTATGTGTTTAGCAATGGAAGAGATGAATCTTGAAGTTGAAGTACATCACCATGAAGTTGCAACTGCAGGTCAATGTGAAATTGGTACAAGGTTTGACACTTTAGTTACACGTGCTGATAAAACGCAAATTCTTAAATACTGTGTTCATAACGTTGCACACATCTATGGTAAAACAGCGACATTCATGCCTAAGCCATTAGTCGGTGATAACGGTAATGGTATGCACGTTCACATGTCTTTAGCTAAAGATGGCCAAAATTTATTCTCAGGTGATGAGTACGGTGGGTTATCTGAAACTGCGCTTTACTACATTGGCGGTATTATTAAACACGCTAAAGCATTAAATGCTTTCACTAACTCTTCAACTAATTCATACAAACGTTTGGTTCCAGGCTTCGAAGCACCTGTTATGTTAGCTTACTCTGCACGTAACCGTTCAGCTTCAATTCGTATTCCTTTCGATCCAAATCCAAAAGGACGTCGTATTGAATTACGCTTCCCTGATCCAACTGCAAACTCTTACTTAGCATTTTCTGCTATGTTAATGGCAGGTCTTGATGGTATCCAAAACAAGATTCACCCAGGTGAAGCAATGGATAAAGATTTATATGACTTACCAGCAGAAGAAGCAGCAGCGATTCCACAAGTTTGTCATTCCTTTGATCAAGCTTTAGAAGCATTAGCAGCTGATCGTGATTTCTTAACGGCAGGCGATGTATTCACTAACGATATGATTGATGCATTCATTGAGCTTAAAGAAGAAGAAATTCAACGTTTACGTATGAGTACTCATCCAGTTGAATTTGATATGTACTATAGCTGTTAATAAGTTTTAGTCATATTATAAAAAAACGCCTCCTTTATGGAGGCGTTTTTTTTGCTTAAAAATCTATAACCTTCGTTCCCTTTGTAGTTAAATTATTTTAATTTTCTTGTTTATATTGAATCAGTTGGCTATGCTCTATATATGAAAAACTTTATTCTTATTTTAATTAGTCTTTTTTTATCTGTTTCTCTAGCAGCAGAAACGGTTTATAAAAAAACAAATCCGGATGGCAGTGTTACTTTTACCGATCAACCAACAACAGACAGTGAAGAAGTTAAAATTCGTAAGCCAACAACATTTAGTGCACCGCGTTTACCGCCAGTTAGTCCCAAAAAACCGGAATCAACTAGTTATAAAGTGATCATTATTGAACCCACTGATGATATGACTATTATTGGTAATGCCACTAATTTTGAAATTAAGGTTTCAGTTTCAGTTTCTCCTTCTTTGCCTTCCAATCTTCAATTTCGGTATCAAATTGGAGAGCAGTTTATTGATAGTCGTAGTAGCAGCGTAAGCTTGGAAAAAATTGTTCGAGGAACGCATGTTCTTCGTGTCAGCGTTATTAATTTCGAAGGCGAAGTTGTGAGCACGGGTGCTTCGACTACATTTCATCTGAAACGTCATTTCAAAAAACCTTAAGTTCCCCCAGTTCTGTTTCTTTATATTTAAAATATCGTAAATTTCATGCACCAACATGGTGCGCTATAAAGGGATTTGTAATATCCTCTTGATTGTTGATGGGGTTTCTGTTTTTGTATTTCATTTATGTGTATTTTAACTTATTGTTTTTAAAGATTATTTCTTTATAAAATACAAACATCTTGTTTTGGCTTGGTTTTTGCTCAAGCTTATATAGTGCGAAAAGGAAAAATATGACTAAGCAGGCTGAGTTACAAAAACGAGTGCTGGAAGGGATGAGTACAGTTGTTTTACTGTTTGATGCAGATTTAAACCTGGGTTACATCAATCCTGCAGGTGAAATGTTATTTGAGCAAAGTGCACGGCATTTGCTGGGTTTGTCTTTCGTAGAGTTGATTCAGCACCGAAATGAAATTTCAGCAAGTAAATGGATTGAGGAGGTTAAGTCCGGCCAATCTTTTACCCGCCATGAAGTGCCTTTAATTTTGCTTAATAATAACGAAGTAACCGTTAACTTAACGATTTTACCTTTAACGGACAGTGCTGATAAAACAGAATATTTATTAGAAATTATTTTGGTAGAACGTTGGTTACGTATAACACGGGACGAGCAACGTGCAGAGCAACAGGAAGTGACCCAGGAAATTTTACGTGGCTTGGCTCATGAAATAAAAAACCCTTTGGGTGGTTTGCGTGGAGCAGCACAATTATTGGAAAGGGAATTGCCGAGTTCAGATTTAAAAGAATATACCCAGGTTATTATTAGTGAGGCGGATCGCTTACAAACATTAGTGAATCGTATTTTAGGACCAGCAGGTCTGCCTAAGTTAAAAGATGTAAACATACATGAAGTATTAGAGCGTGTTCGGAGCCTGATAAAAATAGAAGTTAAAGATGGAATACAAATACATCGTGATTATGATCCCAGTGTTCCAGATGTTAAAGCTGATCATGATATGTTGATTCAGGCGTTATTAAATATTGCACGCAATGCTTGTGAAGCATTAAAGGGTAAAGGCAACATCACTTTAAGAACACGTGTTGTTAGAAAATATACCATAGGGTTACAACGCCATAAATTAGTGGCATGTATTGAGATAATTGATGATGGTCCGGGTATACCCGCAGACATAAGAGATAAAATTTTTTTCCCAATGGTAACCGGTCGAGCAGAAGGAAGTGGTTTAGGTTTGGCTATTTCCCAATCATTAATTCAACAACATGATGGTTTAATTGAGTGCCAGAGTGAACCAGGTCGTACCGTGTTCTCTATCATATTACCTATTAATTAATAGAAGGTGAAACGAAAGTATGAGTGTTAATGTAAACAAAGAAAATATTTGGGTTGTTGATGATGATCGTTCAATACGCTGGGTATTGGAAAAAGCATTAAGTAACGCAAATATGGAAGTACGTACCTTTGAAGAAGCCAGCAGTGTTATTCGTGCTTTAGAGCGCACTCAGCCCGATGCGATTATTAGTGATATACGTATGCCAGGAATGGACGGGCTAGCTATGCTGGATAAAATACATGCTATTTATCCCGACTTACCTGTCATTATTATTACTGCACATTCAGATTTAGATAGTGCTGTCTCTGCATATAAAGGCGGAGCGTTTGAATACTTACCGAAGCCTTTTGATATTGATGAAGCTATTGAACTTACTCGTCGCGCAGTAAAACATCACAAAGAAATAGCAAAAGAAAACAAAGTTGAGCCTTTACAGGAAACAGAAATTATTGGTGAAGCAGCTTCTATGCAAGAAGTGTTTCGTGCTATTGGTCGATTATCCCGTTCTAATATAACAGTCCTCATTAACGGGGAATCGGGTACGGGCAAAGAACTGGTTGCAGAAGCATTACATCGACACAGTCCGCGTGCAAACAATGCTTTTATTGCATTAAATATGGCGGCAATTCCGCGTGATTTACTGGAATCTGAATTATTTGGTCATGAGAAAGGTGCTTTTACCGGCGCACAAGCTTTGCGTAAAGGTCGGTTTGAACAGGCTGATGGTGGTACGCTTTTTTTAGATGAAATTGGTGATATGCCAGCAGAGTTACAAACGCGTTTATTACGTGTATTAGCTGATGGTGAATTTTATAGAGTGGGCGGGCACAGCCCGGTTAAAGCGGATGTGCGTATCATTGCTGCAACCCATCAAAATCTTGAAGAACGTGTAGAGAAAGGTGATTTTCGTGAAGATTTATTTCATCGTTTAAATGTTATTCGTATTCATATTCCGGCGTTACGTGAACGTAGTGAGGACATTGGTTTATTGGTTAGGCACTTCTTGCAAAGTGCAGCAATAGAATTAAATATGGAAACAAAAAATCTTGATGATGAGACTCTGGATTTTTTACGACAACTGGAATGGCGCGGTAATGTACGACAATTACAAAACACTTGTCGCTGGCTAACAGTTATGGCGCCGGGGCAGGATATTCATTTAGATGATTTACCTCCGGAGTTATTGAATAAAGAATCAAAAGTAAAAATAAGTGATAACTGGGTTAAGGTTTTACAATATTGGGCCGAACAACAACTTGCCAATGGTGAAACAGATTTATTTGACAAAGCCATGCCGGAATTTGAAAGAGTGATGATTCAAACGGCTTTACGCAGCGCCGGAGGTCGGCGTCAGGATGCTGCTCGATTATTAGGTTGCGGACGGAACACTTTGACCAGAAAAATTAAAGAACTTGGAATGGAAGATGTTGTTTAAATAATTTTTTATGGAGTGTCACTAAATATTAGATGCTCAGGAAAGAGGCTAATTTCAACGTTTGTTATTTTTTAGTTTTTTTAAGTTAGCTTCAAGATGTAAAGCATAGCTTTCCACACCGGCTTCTCTTGAGTATTGGGCAAATAATGTCAGGTATTCCCGCATGACTGGATTTACCGGATAAGAGTAGTTTACCCCTTCATATAGTGTTTCAATTGCCTTTTTTAACTGATTTTGTTGATGCAGTAATATGGCCAGATGAATGCGTGAAACAAGATAACGCGGGTTTAGTTTAAGTGCTTTGGCAAATTCAATTTTGGCTTTTTCAGGTTTTTCTCGCAGATAAATTAAGCCACGAATATGATGTGTATGTGGACGTAATGGATTAAGTTTTTCAGCTTTATCAAGATTTTCATGCGCAGAAGTTAAAAATGATGCCGCCTGGGTAAAATTTTTAATTTCTAATGAACGGTTCGCACTTCGACGTAATAAATCAGCATGACTAAAAAACGGGTTATCCATTATAGGTGTAAGTATTTGCGCGTTTAAAAATAATGTATTTGCGGCTTGATATCTTCTTTGTAACATAAGTTCTTTAGCTTTATTATTGTAATAGTTAGATAGAGATAGCGTTAAAAAATAACCGCATAAAATAACAGTTAACCCTGTTAAATTAAAAGTGAACATGGTCGGTTTAAAATATTTCTTTAATGCCGAAAATGTTTTTAATGCAGTTGAATTCAGACTGGCCAGCTGATTTAAACGACCAAGATATAATCCGGCAATAATAAGCAATGGCAGAACATAAAAATTATAAGTAAAAAAACTATGAGAAGAAAAAGCAACAAGTGCAGCAAAAAGAGAAACAAGCTCAATACGCTGTACATTAGTTAAGTTATATTTTAGTGCGCGCTTAAATCGAATCAGGATAAAAATAAATAAAGTAATTAATAAAATAATTCCGGGGTAACCTGCTTCAAGAGTAAGTTGTATGTAATCATTATGAGCAAAATATCCTGCCGATGTTTCTGTAGCAGTGCGATATGGCGGCCAGAATAGCCATAAACTACCAAGCCCAAGACCATACCAGGGCATGTCGTTATATAAAGGAACCAGACTTTTCCAGAGGATAAACCGTATGTTGCCGGCTGTGGAGGTATTTTTTAACGAAATCATTTTTTCGGTAAAACCAGCGGATAAATTATTTGTAGAATATTGAGATAAATACACCAGCATAAAAGCGATGAAAATTATTGTAAATAAAGAATAAATCTGTGACTTTTCAACATGTTTTCGCAGTAAAGATAATAATATTATAAAACCTAATATTAAACTTAATGAACCTCCACGGCTGCTAATTACAAAAGTGGTTAAAAATAACAAGGTAATAATAATTGCTAATATTTTATTATTAAAAAATTTCCATGGGCGTGACTTCTCATTTAATAAAAAATAGCCAGAAGTCGGAATTAAAGCCAGGTTAATTAAAGCAGCAAGACTATTTTTGTTTAGAAAGGAGGCATTGGGGAAAGTGTGTAAATAATAATATTGTATTAATCCATATACAGACCAGATTAAAACAAGTAATAATATTGCCGGCCAGATATTTTCCCAGACTTGATCTTTGTTGTCATAAAAAGTAAAAATTAAAAAAACAATAATTAAACTTCCCAGCCAAAAAAAATTATACAAGCTTAAATATTTAACCTGACTGGGAAATATAGAAATTGCAAACCATGTTAATAACAAACATGCCGAAATAAAAATTCCATTTGTTGAAATATTGATGGGTTTGTAAAAACGTTGTTTTAGTACAAGAGCCAGGCTTAAAATGATAAGGATATAACTAATGGTAAATAACGTGACATTGCTGCCAGTATAAAATAATGCCAAAGTAAGAGCAGAAATAAACAATAAACTGAATATTTTATTTTCCGTTAATTTTAAAAATAAGTCAGGCATATTATCTAATCTATAAGTTAGCGTAGAAATTGCAAACGTAGAGTAGGTGGATTAATGTTTGTTATCAGGTATTTAACGATAAAGTCCCTATTAGTTCAGAAATATTATTTAATTTATGTTTTTGTAAATAGTCGGCAATGCCCTGATTAATTTTTTTACAGATTAAAGGATCATAAAAGAGCGCAGTGCCAATACCAATACCGCTTGCGCCAGCAATCAGAAATTCAATGGCATCTTCTGCAGTGGTAATACCGCCCTGACCAATGATGGGAATATTATGTTCACGGCAGACTTGAGAAACCTGATGGACTTTAAGTAAGGCAATAGGCTTAATGGCCGGGCCGGATAAACCGCCCTGATTATTACCAATGATCGGCGTGCGAGATTCAATATCAATGGCCATGCCCATCATGGTATTGATTACCGCAAAACCGTCAGTACCGGCCTCAATACAGCGGCGGGCATTTTCAGCAATGTCTGTTTGGTTAGGCGAAAGTTTGGTAATAATGGGTTTGCTGGTGGCTTTACGGCAGACTTCCACCACGCGTGCTGACATTTCAGGGTCATTACCAAAGGCCATGCCGCCACACTTCACATTTGGGCAGGAAATATTGATTTCTACCGCATCAATGTCGGTGTCATCAAAAAGACGAGCAATTTCAGCGTAATCTTCAATGGTTGAGCCGGATAAGTTGGCAATAAAGCGTGTTTCTTTAAAAGGAAGTTCAGGCAAAATCTGCTTGATAACGTGGTTTGCCCCCGGATTTTGTAAGCCAATAGCGTTTAACATGCCCATGGGTGTTTCATAAACACGGTGTGGTTTATTGCCCAGACGAGGTTCAACTGTGGTGCCTTTAAGACAGACGGCACCAACATCTTCATTTGAATAACCTTCAACGCGAGTATATTCTTCACCAAAACCCACGCAGCCTGATAAAAGCACTAGTGGCGTGTTGAAATCCATGCCACAAAATTCAGTTTTTAGTAAATCTTTGTTCTTTAATGTCATAGCCGAGAAGATACAAGGAAGCGGGGTAAAGGTACAGAAAAAAAGATATGCTACGGCTTATAGTAGAGGTATATTTTAACTTTAAGATTTTTTATCTTTGTGTCCGCTGTGTTTTTTATGGTTTAATTATTTTATGTTTCATATTGTCCTTTTTGAACCCGAGATTCCTGCCAATACAGGCAATATTATTCGTTTGTGTGCCAATACAGGTTCGCAGCTCCATCTTATTCGGCCATTGGGTTTTGAGATGGATGATAAAAAACTCAGGCGAGCCGGGCTTGATTATCATGAATTTGCTGCGGTGCAGGAATATGATTCTTTAGAAAATTTTGTAGAAAAAGTGAAACCAAAGAGGATGTTTGGGGTTTCAACCAAAGGCCAGCGGTATGTGCATGATGTGCATTATGAAGAAGGTGATGCTTTTTTATTTGGGCCGGAAACACGAGGCTTGCCTGCAAAGGTAAGAGAAAATTTAGGACAGAAATATGTGTTACGTATTCCCATGCGGCCAACTAACCGCAGTTTGAATTTATCGAATGCCGTAGCATTAATGGTATATGAAGCATGGCGCCAATTAGAGTTTAAAGAAAGCGTTTAATTACAGTTATAATAAGCAATAATAATCAGTATATTTTAAAACAAAATTAATTTTGTGTGAGGCATAAGGTAATTAAAACATTTACCCTTTCCAATTTTCTGAGTAGTGGTTTTGATTTTGATGAATCAGAAAGCCAGTTACTGTTCAGGTTTCGTACATTAAATTATTTTATGGCGATTTCAGTATTTTTTGGTGCTTTAATTGGTACCTTAGGTGTAGTTGGCCTAATGGACATTGGTGAGATACAGCCAACAACCAATATTATTTACGCAGCGTATAATGTTTTTCTTATATTTTTGTTAAGAAAAAATAAATTCTGGTATAGAAAAATTGCCTGGGGGCAGGTTCTTGCCTCTTTGCTGGTTTTCGTTATTGCCCTGATTACTGTCGTAAATGATGAAGCACGTATCGCCTGGTTTTACGTTGCGATTTATCTTGCTTATATGTTACTTGGTCATAAGTCAGGTAATTTTATTACGGCAGTAGCTATTCTGGTTATTGTTCTTGCCCATATTTATTTCGAATTAAATCTTTCTGATACTGCAATTCAAACGGCTATATTCAGTTTAGTTGTTTTTGGTTTATTGAGCCGGGTATACAATACGCAAATAAAAAATTATGAAAGCCAGCTGCAGAATAAAAATGATGATTTGGCCGCGGGAATAAAAAGTCTTGATATTGCATTAGAAGACGCACAAACAGCAAGCAGAACAAAAAGCCTTTTTTTAGCCAATATGAGTCATGAAATTCGCACACCCATGAATGGAATGTTAAGTCTGGTTCAGGTTTTACAGGACACTGAACTTGATGAAAAGCAGCAGGAGTATCTGCATTCTATTGATCGAGCAGGTGGAATCCTTATGAGCCTGATTGATGACTTGCTCGATTTATCAAAAATTGAATCAGGTGGATTGGATATCAATGTTAAAGAATTTAAGGTATGGGAGTTCGTAGAAGATATTTTATTGCAAACGGAATATCTTTTTGACGAAAAAGATGTGCATTTCAATGTCGATGTTAATAATGCATTACCCGCTTATTTAATTACGGATGATATTCGTTTAAAACAAGTTGTGATTAATCTCATTAATAATGCGGTTAAATTTACATCGCATGGAGAAGTAAATTTACTGTTGGCAGGTGATAATGTTGATGATAATAGTTTTAATCTCCATATCGAAGTGAACGATACTGGCATGGGTATTCCAGAAGAAAAATTTGAGAGTATTTTTGAGCCTTTTCAGCAACTTTCGCCATCACGTATATACAACAAAGGGGTTGGCTTAGGTTTACCTATTTGTAAAAATATTATTGATGCTTTAGGCGGAAAACTAAAAATTTATTCTGCTCAAGGAAAAGGGTCACGTTTTGTTATGGATTTTATTTTTCCCATTGCGAAAATAAATAATACGACGGAAGAAAAAATAATAACAAATACTTTAATGGAACCTATTAATATTTTGCTTGTTGAAGATGATAAGATAAGCTGCCTGGCGATTAATGCATGGCTAACGGGTAAAGGACATAAAGTTATTATTGCTGCAAACGGAAGGTATGCAATAGAGTATCTGCAGGAAAACAAGGTTGATGTTATTTTAATGGATGTGCATATGCCAGAAATGAATGGTATTGAGGCAACAAAAATAATAAAAGAAAAAAGTTTAAGCCAGGCACCTATTGTTGGTATGACTGCGAGTGTAATGAACGATGAACGTGAAAGTTATATTGAAGCAGGAATGGACATTGTTGTTGAAAAACCGGTTAATTTTGAAAGCCTGATAGATATTGTTAAAAATAAACTTAATATCTAGAAAAAATACAGGACTGAATTTTTAATTTTCTTTTTTAATCGTTCGATTAAATAAAGCATTCACTGCTTCTTCAGGTGAAGAATTTTTATATAATACGTTATAAACCTGCTCCGTAATCGGCATATCAATATTTTGTTTTTTTGCCAGGGCAACAACCTCTTTAGCTGTTGCAACACCTTCGACGACTTGCCCAATTTGTTTAACAACGGCATCAAGATCTTTTCCCTTACCTAATGCAAGCCCGGTACGACGGTTACGTGATTGATCATCTGTGCAGGTCAGAACCAGATCACCCAGTCCGGTTAAACCGGTGAAGGTTTCCGCTTTTGCTCCTAAAGAAAGTCCGAGTCGGGTTATTTCAGCCAGTGCCCGGGCAATGAGTGCAGCACGGGCATTTGCACCAAAGCCCATGCCATCTGCAATGCCGGCAGCAATGGCGATAACATTTTTACATGCACCTCCGAGCTCAACACCAATAACATCTCTGCCAGTGTAGGCACGAAAATAGTTATTATGCAGTAGGTGGGCCCAATCCAGCGCAAGAGCCTGATCGCCTGAAGCAATCGTCACTGCACCGGGTAAACCCTGTGCGACCTCTTTTGCAAAAGTAGGGCCAGAGATAACAGCAAGAGAAATTTTATCGCCTAAGACTTCGCGCGCAACCTGGTGCAAGAGCTTACAACTATCTGCTTCAAGCCCTTTTGTTGCCCAGGCAATACGATGTGAATTTGTTATAAAAGGTTTTATTGTATTGAGTGTTTTACGAAAAGCATGACTGGGAACGACAATAAGAATATCGTTTATGTCTTTGAGTGTTTTTTCAAGATCTGCACTAACGTTTAATGTTTCAGGAAAAGTCAGGCCAGCAAGGTAACGGTTATTTTCACGTGTTTGCTGCATTAAGTTTGCATGTTCAGCATTATGCGACCAAAGATTAACCTGATGGCCATTTTGTCCAAGCAACATTGCAAGTGCAGTGCCCCATGAGCCTGCGCCTAATACAGCAATGGTTTGAGTGTTATTACTCATGGTTTAGTTAACTGTTTCGCCTTTATTTTTTTGTACGTGTTGGGCATAGAGTGCATCAAAATTAACAGGTGCAAGCAGTAATTGAGGAAAACCACCTTTGGTCACAAGATCAGAAATGGCTTCACGTGCATAAGGGAACAAAATATTAGGACAAAAACTGCCTAACATGCCGTGTAAAGTATTAGCATCAACACCGTTAATAGAAAAAATTCCACACTGCTTAATTTCGACTAAAAAGCCTGTTTTATCTTTATTTTTTGCCGTAACAGTAATGCTTAGTTCAACCTCATAAATATTATCTTCAATGGGTTTTCCGTGTGAATTAAGATCCAAATTAATTTCAGGATCCCAGGCATCAGTAAAAACAGCCGGTGCTTCCGGAGACTCAAAAGAAACATCTTTTAAATAAATTTTTTCAATAGAAAAGTGTGGTTCGGTACTTTCGTTGGCTTTTTCTGCGTTTGTTTCTTTTTTATCAGACATAATAGTTCCAAATTTGAATAGGTTTGAATTAACGGTTTGCATTAAACCATGTTTTGTTTAACCCAGCTAATGAGATTTTGTAAATCCATTGCGCCAGCAGTGCGATTTATTTCTTTTCCGTTCTTAAAAATAGCAAGAGTGGGAATACTGCGTATTTGAAATTGTGCTGCAAGTTGTTGCTCAGCTTCAGTATTAACTTTGGCAACACGAATATCGGGTTGTAGCTGTTGTGCTGCCTGGATAAAAACAGGTGTCATCATTTTACACGGGCCACACCATGGCGCCCAAAAATCAACCAGTACGGGAATGTCGTTACGTGAGATATGCTTATTGAAGTTAGTTGCATTAAGCTCGAGTACTTCGCCATTAAATAAAGCACGTTTACATTTACCGCATTTAGCAGCTGCCGCATTAGCGGAAAGTTTTTCAGCGGGAAGGCGATTAATGCTGTCACAAAAAGGACAAACGATGTGCAGGCTTTCATTCATAGGCCAAGACGTGAATCAAGCGTACCTTCTGATTCAAGGGCAAATAATTCATCACAACCGCCTACATGATAATTGTCAATAAAAATTTGTGGTACAGAGGTCCGGTTGCTTCGTGTGATCATTTCTTTGTGACGTTCAGGTTCCTGATCGACACGGATATCTTCGTATTCAACATTCTTTTGTTCGAGTAATTTTTTAGCGCGAACGCAATAAGGACAAAAGGGAGTACAAAAAATTTCTACTTTAGGCATAACAAATAATCTCTATAAAAATAATAAATTGTATTTTATTTTTTAATTAACGGCAGGCTTGCATTTTCCCATGCCATTACACCACCACTTAAATTAAACACTTGTTCAAAACCTTCTTTTCTGAGTGTTGCGCAAGCTTGTGATGAGCGGTGACCAGAGCGACAGGCAATAATGATTTTTTGCGTTTTATG
>JAUWUS010000019.1 GCA_030617815.1 Gammaproteobacteria bacterium | reverse complement strand
GCATGAACATGGCAATACATCAGCAGCCTCTGTACCACTTGCTTTAAATGAAGCAGTGCGTGATGGAAGAATTAAACGAGGTGAAACCATTTTACTTGAAGCATTTGGTGGTGGTTTTACCTGGGGTTCGGCTTTAATTAAGTATTAAAAATAATTATAGGATTTAAAGATGTCTCTAGCATTTATCTTTCCCGGTCAAGGTTCGCAATCTGTAGGTATGTTAAAAGAACTCTCTGAAAGTTTTTCAGAAGTATCAGCAACATTCCAGGAAGCATCTGATGCCTTAGGTTATGACTTATGGTCGCTTGTTCAAGATGGCCCAGCAGAAAAATTAAACAGCACTGATGTAACTCAACCAGCAATGTTAGCGTCGGGTGTAGCAACCTGGCGGGTATGGCAAGCTAAAGGTGGCTTGATGCCAGCAATGGTGGCAGGACACAGTTTAGGTGAATACACAGCATTAGTTTGTGCAGGTAGTCTGGATTATGTTGATGCCATTAAATTAGTTTCACAACGTGGCCAGTTTATGATGCAAGCCGTACCAGCAGGAACAGGTGCAATGGCTGCAATTCTTGGAATGGATGATGAAGCCGTTCGTCAGGTTTGTCTTGATGCTGCCGAAGGTGATGTACTTGAAGCGGTTAACTATAATTCTCCTGGTCAAGTTGTTGTTGCGGGGAATAAATCTGCAGTAGAACGTGTTTGTGTTTTAGCAAAAGAGCAGGGCGCTAAAAGAGCACTGGAGTTACCGGTAAGTGTGCCATCTCACTGTGCGTTAATGAAACCTGCGGCTGATCAGTTAGCAGAAGTATTGAATGGTATTTCATTTAATAAGCCTTCAATTCCAGTTATTAATAATGTTGATGTTATTGCGGCGGAATCTGAAGCAGATATTCGTGATGCACTAAAACGTCAGCTTTTCAGTCCAGTACGCTGGGTTGAAACCATTGAAAAAATGTCTGCTGATGGAGCAGATCAATTCAATGAATGTGGTCCAGGTAAAGTCCTGGTTGGACTCAATAAACGAATTAATAAAGCCTTGTCTTCAAATGCTTTACTTGATACAGCAACCATTGAAGCTGCGTTATAAAAATAGAGGAATACATTATGTCTTTAGAAAATGAAATTGCCTTTGTATCCGGTGCAAGTCGTGGTATTGGTAAAGAAATCGCGCTGGCTTTAGGTGCTCAAGGTGCAACAGTTATTGGTACAGCAACTTCAGAAAATGGTGCAGAAAACATCTCTAACTATTTGAAAGCAAACGATATTAAAGGTCAAGGGATGGTCATGAATGTGACCGATCAAGACAGCATTACCGATACTGTTAAAGCGATTGCTGAAGGTTTCGGTACCCCGAGTATCTTGATTAATAACGCAGGAATCACCCGTGACAACCTGGTGATGCGTATGAAAGATGCCGAATGGGATGACATCATGAACACCAATTTGAGTTCTATTTTTCGCGTCAGTAAAGCCTGTTTGCGTGGCATGATGAAAGCGAAAAAAGGCCGTATTATTAGTATTGCTTCTGTTGTCGGATTAACCGGTAATGCAGGACAGGCCAATTACTCTGCTGCTAAAGCCGGTGTTATTGGTTTTAGTAAGTCACTGGCACGTGAAATTGGCTCTCGCGGTATAACGGTTAATGTAGTTGCACCAGGTTTCATTGATACAGATATGACCCGCGCTTTACCAGAGGAACAGCGCAATGCTTTATTAGGCCAGATTCCCCTTGGACGCTTAGGCAGTGCGGCAGAAATTGCCCATGCTGTTGTATTTTTAGCTTCTCCGACAGCATCTTATATCACTGGAGAGACTTTGCACGTCAATGGTGGCATGCACATGAGCTAAATCATCAATATATTGATTTAAGCTATTGAAAAGATTAGATATTAATTAAATATGTGATTAATTTGGCTAAAATGGCCATGAATGTAGAATCTAGCGGGCGTTTACAATACAATATCGCCCGCAGCGTCAATCGAATAAAAACTGGAGGAATTGACCAAATGAGCAGCATTGAAGAACGTGTACAAAAAATAGTAATTGAACAATTAGGTGTTAAAGAAGAAGAAGTGACGAAAGATGCTTCATTCGTAGACGACTTGGGTGCTGATTCGCTCGATACAGTTGAATTAGTAATGGCTCTTGAAGAAGAGTTTGAAACTGAAATTCCTGATGAAGATGCAGAAAAAATTACAACGGTTGCAGAAGCAGTTAATTATATTAACGCTAACGGCTAATCCCGCTGAATCGTAATATGAAGCCGCACCATTATGCAGAAATGCATTGTGGTAGCGGTTTTTTATTTTCTGTAGTTATAAAGTTACAGTGAATAAAACAATGCAAGAACCAATTTACTAATGTTGAGAATAGATAATGTCTAGACGTCGTGTAGTTGTAACAGGAATGGGGATGCTTTCCCCGGTTGGCAATTCAGTTGAAGAAAGCTGGAAGAATATTCTTGCTGGTAAAAGTGGTGTTGAAACCATAACTGCTTTTGACGCCTCAGCCTTTGCAACAACATTTAGTGCGTCTGTTAAAAACTTTGACGTTACCAGTATTATGTCGGCTAAAGATGCCCGTAAAATGGATTCATTTATTCATTACGGTATTGCCGCAGCAATTGAAGCAATCGAAGATTCTGGTTTAGAAACAACAGAAGAAAATGCTTTTCGTATTGGTGTTTCAATTGGTTCAGGTATCGGTGGTTTAAACACTATCGAAGCTAACTACGAAAAATATTCGAAGGGTGGGCCTCGTAAAATTTCACCTTTTATTATTCCTGCCACTATTATTAATATGATCTCAGGTAACTTGTCGATTCGTTATGGCTATAAAGGCCCTAACTATGCAATCACTACAGCATGTGCAACTGCAACACACAGTATTGGTGATGCGGCACGTATGATTGAACATGGTGATGCTGATGTCATGATTACTGGTGGTGCTGAAAATGCAACTTCTATTTTAGGTTTAGGTGGTTTTGCCGCAGCTCGTGCTTTATCATCTCGAAATGATGATCCTGCAACAGCAAGCCGCCCCTGGGATAAAGATCGTGATGGTTTTGTTCTTGGTGATGGTGCCGGTGTTATGGTTATCGAAGAATATGAACATGCCAAAAAACGTGGTGCTAAAATTTATGCTGAAGTTTTAGGCTTTGGTATGAGTGGTGATGCATATCACATGACAACACCATCAATAGGCGGAGAAGGTGCCAGTCGTTGTATGGATAATGCAATTAATGATGCCGGTATCAACCCTTCTGACGTTGATTATGTAAATGCACATGGCACATCAACACCTGCTGGCGATATTGTTGAAGTACAAGCAGCAAAATTAACTTTTGGTGATCACGCCAATAAATTAGCCATGAGTTCAACGAAGTCAATGACAGGTCATTTATTAGGTGCAGCAGGTGGTATTGAAGCTATATTCTCGGTACTAGCCATCAGAGATCAGGTTGCACCACCGACTATTAATATCTTTAATGTAGATGAAGGCTGTGATCTTAATTTTGTACCTGATACACCTCAGGAAATGAAAATTGATGTAGCAATGTCAAACTCATTTGGATTCGGTGGTACAAACGGTACTTTAGTTTTCCGTAAGATTTAAACACACTAAATAAAACTGCGGCATTTCTAATTATGCAGCATACTAAATCCAAAATTAATTCTATCCCTTTTAATTCAAAGGGCTTAAAGATTTTTCAAGCTCAGGGTCAACAAAATTTATTGGCTCTGCATCAATCTAATCCTGAACGTTATCCTTTTTTACTTGAAAGTGTTGCGAACTCGGAACTTTCACGTTTTGATATTCTTTTTGCTTTTCCACAAGAAACATTAACTTTATCCAGTGAAGAAAAATTAAGTGGTTATAGTGATGTGAAAGGGAATGATTTTTTAAGTAATTTAAGTCGCTGGTGGAAAACTAAACACGAAAGTTCAATTGAATGTGAAATGCTACCTTTCTCTGGTGGATGGTTTTTATACCTCAGTTATGAGCTGGCGAAACAAATAGAACCTCAACTCAAGTTTAAAACAACAACAACACCTATTGCTTATGCAACACGTATTCCTGCAGCGATTATTTACGATCATCAAAAGGACTGTTCATATCTTCTTTGTGAAGAACAATTTAATTATCTGCAACAATTGAAAATAGATTGTGAACAAACATCAACTTTACAAGTTGATGTGGCAAAAAAATTAAATGGAATCATAGAAGAAGGTGAAGCACAATATCTGAATTCAGTTAAGAAAGTTAAAAAATATATTTTTGATGGTGATATATTTCAGGCTAATCTTTCCAGGCTCTGGAAGATGGAAAACATGGCTGAAAAAATTAACGCAGTTTCACTTTATAAAAAGTTAAGAGAAACAAATCCAGCACCTTTTTCAGGGCTGGCAGTACATAATAATTTTACTATTATCAGTTCATCGCCAGAACGTTTAATCCGGGTAAAAAATGGCCTTGCAGAAACACGCCCAATAGCGGGTACTCGTCCCAGAGAACAAGATAAAGCAGAAGATGAAGATTTGAAGTTAGAGCTTATCAAGCATCCTAAAGAGCGCGCAGAACATATTATGCTGATTGATCTTGAGCGCAATGATCTGGGGCGAATTTGCGTACCTGGTACAATTAAAGTGAATGAATTCATGGTGCTGGAATCCTATGCTCATGTTCACCATATTGTTTCGAATATCTGTGGACAACTAAAAAACGGTATATTGCCAGGGCAGGTACTTAAAGCGGTATTCCCCGGAGGCACCATTACTGGTTGCCCCAAGGTACGTTGTATGGAAATCATTTCTGAACTTGAAACTGAAGCCAGGGCTGCTTATACCGGCTCAATGGGTTATTTAAATCATAATGGTGATATGGACATTAATATTTTAATTAGAACAATGACGCTGGAAAATAATACACTGTATTTTCGTGCTGGCGCAGGTTTAGTGGCAGATTCTGTTGCTCAGGCTGAATTAGAAGAAACACGGCATAAAGCACGTGGGCTATTACTTGCTTTGCAGTAAGAGAAGGATGTTAAACAGATTTAATGGTAAATATTCTTATAAATGGTAAAGAAAAAGAAACGATCAGTGTTTATGATCGTGGCTTACAGTATGGTGATGGTTTATTTGAAACCATGGCGGTACGCAATGGGAATATTTATTTATGGGAAACACACTGGCAACGATTAATGTCAGGTTGTGAAAGGCTTTCCATTACTTTACCAGATAAAAAAACAATAGAAAAAGAAATAGCATTGTTATGTCTTAATGAAAGCCAACTTGTTATAAAATTAATCGTGACACGGGGAGAAGGGCAGCGAGGTTATCCGTTTTCAAACACGCAAAGTGTGACAAGAATCCTTTCAAGTCATGCATGGCCAAATTACCCTGAATATTATCAATCTGAAGGTGTTGCTGTTTGTTATTGTGAAACCACTTTATCAGAAAATAAAAAACTTGCAGGCATTAAACATCTCAATCGACTTGAACAAATATTAGCAAGAAACGAATGGGATAGCGATGAGTTTCAGGAAGGTTTGATGCTCACAACTCAAGGACACGTAGTTGATGGTACTATGAGTAATATTTTTGCAGTAAAAGACAATGTCCTTATTACACCTGATTTATCGTTATCTGGTGTTGCTGGCGTTATGCGTAAAACGGTGATTAAACTGGCAAAAGAAATCGGTATTTCTATTTGCGAAAAACAAACCAGTAAAGCTGAACTTGAAATGGCAGATGAGCTATTTTTAACCAATAGTCTATTTGGGATTTGGCCAGTAAAAATGCTTGCAAAAACCCGATTTACGCAAATTGGTAAAGTAACAAAATTACTTCAAGAAAAAGTAAACGAATTAGGTAAATAATGAAAAAAATAATAGCAGTTAGTGTTTTTGTTGTATTGGTATTGTCCGTCTGGATTTGGTCTTCATATCAACAAACACTTGAAAACACCTTAAATCTTGAAGTTGAGGAGGTTGATTATTCTATTAAATCCGGTAGTTCGCTTTCATTTGTTATTTATGACTTAGCCAATAAGGATATAATCAAACATCCTCGTTATCTTCTTTGGTATGCACGTTTAAACGGCCTTGCAAATGAAATGAAAGCAGGTGACTATCGTTTAACGAATAAATTAACAACAAAAGAATTTCTTGATGATATTTTTAATGGAAAAGTGATCCAATATTCTTTGACCATTATTGAAGGATGGTCATTTAAACAATTAGTTGAGGTAATCAATAAACATCCGCAAATCGAACACAGCATTTTAAATCTTTCAGAAAAAGAAATTATGGATAAACTAGGTTTAACAGGTATACATCACGAAGGGCAATTTTTGCCTGATACTTATCATTTTCCTAAACAACTCACTGATCTTGAATTTTTAAAACGTGCTCATTCCTCCATGCAAACGGTTTTAAACGACGAGTGGGATAATCGTGCTGACAATTTAATTTACAAGAATTCTTATGAAGCGTTGATCATGGCTTCGATAATTGAAAAGGAAACAGGGCTGGCGAGTGAGCGTGAGCAAATATCGGGTGTATTTATAAGACGACTCAATAAAAAAATGAGGTTGCAAACTGATCCCACGGTTATTTATGGTATGGGAGATATATATAAAGGTAATTTACGTAAACGTGATTTGGAACGCGACACTCCCTATAATACTTATCGTCGACGTGGCCTGCCGCCAACCCCAATAGCACTTCCTGGTAGAAAAGCTATTTATGCCGCATTACATCCTGCAGAAGGTGATGCTTTATATTTTGTATCTCGTGGTGATGGTAGTCATGTATTTTCTGCAACCTTAAAAGAACATAATAATGCGGTTATTAAATATCAATTAAAAGGTCGGGCTCGCTCGTTTTCTTCTTATAAGCATAAAAAAAAGACTGAAGATTAAAATATGAATGATTCAATAACAACAGGAAAATTTATTACCGTTGAAGGTACCGAAGGTGTGGGTAAAAGCACCAATATGGCATTTATTGAAGCCTGGCTTAAACAGGCAGGTAAGGAACTTGTTGTTACCCGTGAACCTGGTGGAACAGAACTGGGTGAAAAACTACGTGCAGTACTCCTCGATGCGAAAGAACAGTCGATGTGTGATGATACCGAATTACTTTTAATGTTTGCTGCACGCGCACAACATTTACAGGAAGTCATTCAACCGGCATTAGCTGCGGGAAAATGGGTACTTTGTGATCGCTTTACAGATGCCACCTATGCTTATCAGGGCGGAGGGCGCGGTATAAAAATGTCCCGTATCGCCCAGTTAGAACAATGGGTTCAAGGTGATCTCCGGCCCGATATGACCTTGATTTTAGACTTGCCTGTTGCTGCTGGTTTGGAACGAGCGGGCAAACGCAGTGAACCTGACCGGTTTGAGCTGGAAAAACATGATTTCTTCAATAAAGTACGTGGTACTTATTTAGCCCGCGCAGCCGCTTTACCTGAGCGTTATCAGGTAATTGATGCGGCACCGTCAATCACTGAGGTGCAGCAGTCCATTCAGCGTGTTCTTGAGAAAATGGTTTAAGTCAGTGTTTCCCTGGCAAACATCAACCTGGCAAAATTTAACCGCTAGCCAGCAAAATAAACGTCTGGCACATGGACTGTTGTTTCACGGAGCCGCAGGTATCGGAAAAAAAGCGTTTGCGATTGAGTTTGCGCATTGGTTAATTTGTGAGCAACCGTTGGCGGATAAAGCCTGTGGTGAGTGTAAAACATGTCTATTAATTCAGGCAGGTTCACATCCGGATCTGCATCATTTAAGCCCTGAGGAAGAGGGTAAGGCCATTAAGGTTGATCAGGTTCGTGGCTTAATTGAGAAAATTGCCCTAACTGGCTATGGCCAGCGCTACCGTGTGATCATTGTCTCTCCCGCAGATGCATTAAATATTAATGCCAGCAACAGTTTACTAAAAACCCTTGAAGAACCTCCTGCAAATACGATTTTAATCCTCATATCCGATAAACCTTCTAAATTAATGGCAACCATACGCAGCCGGACGCAAATGATACGGTTTGATCTGCCTACAGAAGAGCAAAGTTTGGCCTGGTTAAATCAGCAAAATATTGATAATACAGAGCTATTATTAAAATTAAGTGCTGGCGCGCCACTGGCCGCATTGGCCATGGCTAACGACGAAGGCTTACAGATACGCGATAAACTCTTTGATAACTGGCAAGAACTCGCTGCGGGTAATGCAGATGCGCTTGAAAGTGCCGCTATGTGGATAAAAGACGGATTCAAGATTATCAACAATCTGCCGTTAAACTGGGTAAGCAGTTGGGTAGTGGACATGATCCGAAGCTTGCAAGGGGGCCACATTAAAAATATGGCCAATCTGGATTATGCTCAAACCTTGCAGAATTTAGCAGGACAGGTAGACTTGAAGTCAATATATGGATTGCAAGACAGACTGAACGATACGATACGGTTAGCCGATACAGCGGCAAATCAACAAATGTTAATCGAAGGACTGTTACTGCACTGGGCGGGTTTAAGGCGCTCATAGACAAAAGAATAACAGGATAATAATTATGGCTGCACCCGTAGGAAGACAAGGGATCCTCTCTCTGACAATTAAAGATAAAAGCGCGCTGTATGCTGCTTATATGCCATTTGTAAAAAATGGTGGCCTTTTTATTCCAACCAATAAAAATTATGGTCTGGGCGATGAGGTCTTTATGCTTTTAACTTTAATGGAAGAAACGGAAAAACTTCCTGTTGCCGGTAAAATTATCTGGATCACGCCAAAAGGCGCACAAGGTAACCGTGCTGCTGGAATTGGTGTTCAATTTAGCGATCAAGATGATGGCACTGCACGTAAAAAAATTGAAACTTATTTAGCCGGTGCACTAAAATCAGATCGGCAGACGCATACTATGTAATTAATTAAGTATAATTATATTTTGAGTCGGGCTCTTTAGCCCGATTTTTGTTTAATACGATTTTTTTTGATAAGTTTAAAGTGAAAAATATGTTTTTAATTGATTCTCATTGTCACCTTGACCGGTTAGATTTAACTTCTTACGATAATAAACTTGAAAATGCGCTGACCTATGCCAATGAAGCAGGTGTAGGTCATATGTTATGTGTTTCAATTAACATGGAAAATTTTAGTGCGGTAATAAATATAGCAAAAAAATATGATTTTATTTCGGCTTCGGTTGGAGTACACCCAAATGAAACAGATGGATATGATCCCAGCACAGATGAATTGATCACATTAGCTGATGATAAAAATATCGTGGCAATTGGTGAAACGGGACTTGATTACTTTCGCAGTGAAGGAGATCTAGGCTGGCAACAAGATCGTTTTCGCCACCATATTGCGGCATCAAGAGAAACAAAAAAACCACTCATCATTCATATGCGTGATGCAACTGAAGATACATTACGTATTCTTAAAGAAGAAAAGGCAAATGAAGTGGGTGGGGTGATGCATTGTTTTGTTGAAGACTGGGAGGTCGCACAAAAAGCCCTGGACTTAAATTTTGTTATTTCATTTTCAGGCATTGTAACGTTTAAAAATGCAAAAGATTTACACCTTGTTGCTAAAAATATTCCACAAGATAAAATGCTAGTTGAAACAGATTCGCCCTATCTGGCACCGGTTCCATTTAGGGGGAAAAGCAACCAGCCTGCTTATGTTGTGCATGTTGCAGAAAAAATTGCAGAATTACGTGATATTACTGTTGAAGAAGTTGCAGAAATAACGACAAAAAATTATTTTAATTTGTTTGGCCAGCTTGTGTAACTAATAATGATTGGTTAGTCAGTCAGAATATCCCGATTGACTTGATAATAAAATCAAGCTGCACTTTCTTTTTTCTTCGTTGAATTATTCATCAATCCACCTTCAAGCAAATAAGCATTATATCCTCGTTCATTAAGAATATAGGTGGCGGAGGCACTACGGCTACCGGTGTCACAATAAACGATATACTTATTTTCCTTCGACAATTTACCGGCATTTGAACGCAGAAGAAAAAGCGGAATATTGATGCTGCCCGGTATGTTTTTGTTTTGGTACTCACTGTGTAAACGAACATCCAGCCAGATCGCACCATCTTTAATCATTTCTTTTGCATCACTACTATTTACTGATTTAATAATTGGCTCTTTTAACAATTCAATAAAATTATCTTTTGCCAGGCGCATAAGTGTACCATCTGTATTCATAATAACTGTCGCATTACGTGGCGCATCAGAAATCAGCGCGTCTTCACCAAAACCGTTTCCGGCATCAATATCAGCAATTTTAATTTCTTTATTTCCCGTTTCTTTTGAATGACGCATTACGCGACAACTACCTGACTGAATAATGTAGTAAAAATCACCTTTTTCACCTTGTTTTATAATAACATCATCTTTTTGCACGGGTAGTGACTGTATACGTTGAAACATGGCTTGAATGTTAGCAGGAGGGATTTTATGAAAAATATCAAGTTTTAATAACTGAGTCATCCAGTCGTTATCATCATCAACTTCGGTATCATTTATCTCATTAACAATGTAGTTTTTATTTTGATCCCAGGTTAACAAAACATCCAGCAAGTTTTTATTTATTGAAAAATAATGTATTTCTGTTTTAGTGATGGCTGTTTTTTGTCGGGGATTATTCTCGTCTAAAGGAAAGCGACATTCTTTTGATTTTGATGTAATAGTTGATTTGTTCCCATCGTTATCAGTAAACTCAATTTCACCGTTTAACAAATAATAGGAAACGTTATTCTGATCGCCGCGACTAAATAATTTTTTACTGGCCGCTAATTTTTCAACAGTAATATTATTAACCAGCTCAATAAAATTATCATGTGATATTTCAGATAAAGGAACAAAGCGACGAAGTTTTTGGCTATCAAAAGGTAAATTCATAAATTATGGTATTTAGTAAGTAAGTTGATTATATAAATAATAATACTATAAAATGTACGTTGTTAAAACACTATTCGATTTTACAATAATTAACAAGGACGGTCTTCGCAGTTTAGTCATGTCTGATGGTTTTCGGTTGCTTATTTTCATCTAATGAAACATAGGTAAGTATTGCTTCAGCAACTTTTTGCGCCTTATCTTTGCCTCTTTCATGTTCAGCCATGACCTCGAGCGCGATACGAATGGAGGTATTACCAATATGCACAATGTCGGCATAAATACTAATCAAATCGCCCACTAATACAGGTTTAATGAAAATAAACTCATTCACTGCGACAGTAACAACACGGTTGCCAACGTGTCGGTGTGCAGCAATACTGCCCGCAATATCCACCTGAGACATGAGCCACCCACCAAAAATATCATCAGCTGCATTGGTATTCGCCGGCATAGGTAATACCCTGATTTCCGGTTGTTTATTGATGTCAGTGGCCATGATAAAGCTCGGTTATTTCTTGTGCATATTTTTCATGAATTTTAGCTCGTTTGAGTTTTAATGTTGGGGTGATTAAACCATCTTCAATAACCCATGGTTTTATTACAATATGAGCACGAATAATTTTTGCATAACCGGGAAAAGCATCTAAGCGCTTATTAATTCGTTCAAGAAAAACAGATTTTATTGCTTTAAGTTGAAGTGAAGATTCATCCGTTGAAACTGATTGGCTTGTTGCAAATTCCTGCCAGCTATTTTCTTCGACTGTAATAATAACCGTCAAAAATGGTTTTGCCTCACCAATAACAATAACTTGCTCAAATAAAGGGTCGCTACTAATTGCCATTTCAATATCGGAAGGTGGGACTTTTTCACCATTGGATAAAACAATAATCTCTTTTAACCGACCCGTAATATAGATATGATCATTTTCTATTTTTGCTTTGTCACCTGTGTGGAACCAGCCATCTGTATCAATCACTTCTTTTGTTGCGGCTTCATTACCCCAGTAGCCTAACATTACTGTTGGACCTTTCACTAGAAGCTCATCATTCTTACCTAACTTTACACTAACGTACTTCATTGTTTGGCCAACACTAAATGGTTCATTGTCGTTAAGTTTATTGGTAGATACGATAGGGCTGGTTTCGGTTAAGCCATAGCCCTGGGTAATTGTTAAACCTAAACCAATAAAAGTTTTTGCAATTTCCGGAGCCAGTGGGGCACCACCTGAAACAGCAAGTTGCAAGTTACCTCCGAGCTTGGCTAATATTTTTCCTGCAACAAGTTTATTCAAAACAGGCCATAATAATAATTTAGGATGCCAATGTTGCCGTTTTTGCTGGAATAAAAAACGATGCCAGCCGACTGTAACCGCAAGCTTGAATAAACCTCGAGCAATGGCCGATTTTTTAGATAATTTATCATGAATTTTATTGTAAACACGTTCAAAAATACGTGGCACAGTGACTAATACTGTTGGACTTATGGATATTAAATCTTCTCCCAACTTTTCAATTGAGCGTGCATAAGCGACTTTACAACCAATGATCATCGGCGTGTAATAACCTGCAGTGCGCTCAAACATATGTGATAAAGGAAGAAAAGAAAGAAATGTATCGCTACTATTAAAATCCCTGAAAATAGCGGCTGAGTGAGCATTATAAAAGATATTATTGTGGCTTAACATGACACCTTTAGGTCGCCCTGTAGTGCCTGAGGTATAAACAATGGTTGCCAGTTCGTCGGGTTCGATATTCACTCGCTCTATGGTTTCAGTGTAGGAGGGAAGCCATTTGTCAACTTGCACTAAATGAGAATTATTATAATCAGTAATAGATTGATGCGTGACTATTCGCAAAAGATCATTGAGTCCCTGTTCATCAAATAAGGCTTCATCTGCTAATAACTCTTTACAGATTGATGGATCTTCAATATAAAATATTTTAACGTTGGCATTTTCAAGAATATATCGAATGTTTTCGGTGCGATCATTCGTATATATAGGTACAACAACAAGCCCCAGACTGTATGCTGCTTGATCAAAGATTACCCAATCAGGAGAGTTGCGCATCATAATGGCAACGCGATCACCTTTAACCAGTCCTTCATGGCGAAACGCGTTATGCCATAGTTCTACTTTTTTGGAGATCTCAAGCCAGGTTAAATCTTTCCAGCATTCACTGCTATCATCATAATAACGATATGCAACTTTATTTGCAGAACGTTTTACGCGCTCATAAAATAAATCTGAAAGATTTTTCGCGGTAACGGGAGTAATATAATCTTGTTTATTATTCATATTGTTTACTCAATCACAATTGTTTTCCAACCATCATCAGGTTTGAATCTAGAGCCGTGAATTTTTTCAAGATGCTCTAATGCTATTACCACTTGTTCCTGACCTCGATCCTTAACATACTGTAAAGGGCCACCGTGGAATGGCGCAAAACCTGTCCCAAAAATAATACCTGCATCAATTAAATCTTTTGAACCAGCGACATTCTCACGTAAACATGCCATAGCTTCATTAATCATTATTAAAATAAGTCGTTCTTTAACATCTGTAGGGGGAGTATAGTTATTTTTACTGGCTGGCTTAACCAGTTTACCTTTTTTAAAAGTATAAAATCCTTTGCCTGTTTTTTTGCCCAGCATTTTTTTATTGACTAAGTCGCGTAAATGCTCTGGTACAGTAATAGGCATAGATTCTGCCAGATTTTCAGCAACATGCAGACAAATATCAAGCCCAACCGTGTCCGCTAATTCAATCGGCCCCATGGGCATACCATAATCTAAAGCAATTTTATCAATCACTGTAATAGGCACACCTTCTTCAAATAACGTAACTGCTTCGGTTAAATAAGGCATCAATATTCTATTGACCAAAAATCCTGGTGTACTAGTAACAGGCAAAGGTAATTTTTTTATTTTTTTAGTTAAGCTGATTGCAATTTGTTGTGTTTTTTTACTGGTTTTTTCGCCAACAACAATTTCAACCAAAGGCATTTTTGATACCGGGTTAAAGAAATGCAAACCAACAAGACGATCCGGTTTTTTTAAACTTTCAGTTAATTGTTCCAGCGGAATACTGGATGTATTGGTTGCTATAATGGCTGTTTTTTTCAGTTTCGGTTCGATGTTTTTAAATAAATTACGTTTAACTTCGGCATCTTCAAATATGGCTTCAATAACAACATCTGCTTTTACCAGTCCATTGCCTTTAAGATCCGGTGTTAAACGATCCAGAGCAGCATTAATCCGATATTTCTGTTTTAACAGACGTTTGTATAATTTAGCCGCACGTTGAATTACTGCCGCCAAAGTTTCATGACGTTGATCTTGCAAGGTAACATCATAACCCTGTAAAGCACACCAAATGGCAATATCTCCACCCATAACACCACCACCAATGACATGGATGTGATTAATTGAAACAGATTTGTCTTTAACCAGACCTTTAAGTTGATCGGTCAGTTTAAATATACGAATCAGGTTTTGTGCTGTTTTGCCAACCAGTAATCGAGCAATTGATTTAGCTTCTTCTTCTAACATACGTGTTCGATCATTTAAATGATTCAGCCACAGATCAATAATAGCGTACGGGGCAGGGTAATGCGCTCGAGCAGCACGCGCAGAGACTTTCTTAATCAATATTTTTGCAACAAACGGCCGAATTAAAGGGTGATTAACAATTTTTTCCCACCAGGGTAAAGAGGAGATTTTAGGTGGTTTTAAAATGGTTTGTTTTGCTGCCGTCATTAAATGGCGTTTTGGTACAGCGTAATTGATTAAACGTGTTTTTTTCGCCTGACGAGCTTTTAATGTTCGACCAGTGAGTATGAAATCTAACGCAGCAAAGCTGCCCATTCTTTCAATGCTTCTTACTGTGCCACCAAAACCGGGATGAATACCGAGTTTAACTTCGGGTAAACCCAGAGAGGCATTTTCTTCGGCAATTCGATAACGACAGGCAAGGGCAAGTTCCATACCGCCACCTAAACAAAAACCGTGAATCAATGCGACAGTAGGGCAGTTTAAATTTTCTATATTATTAAAAATAGTATGAGCGCGTTGAATATTTATTAATGCAGCTTCTTCAGACTCAAAGGTGGTAAATTCATTAATATCTGCACCGGCAATAAAACCACTTTCTTTATCGGATAAAATAACAACACCAGTTGGTATTTTTTTTATTAACTCATTAACAATGCTATCAAGTTCAATAATAACCTGTTCATTGAGAATATTAGCACTGCTTTTAGGTACGTCTAAATGCAACCAGGCAATACCATCTTTATCGTGTTCTACTTTCCAGTTTTTATATTTTTTCTTTGCCATATTTTATTTACCACGTTCAATCAGCATAGCGCCACCCTGGCCACCGCCGATACAAAGGCTGGCGATTCCACGTTTTGCTTTTTTACGTTTAAGGACATGCAAAAGATGTAAAACAATTCGCGCACCACTTGCGCCAACGGGATGGCCAAGGCTGACACCACCGCCATCCAGGTTAAGTTTGTTTTGATCAAGTTTGCCTAATACCGCTTCAAGGCCCAACTCTTCTTTGCAATATTGTTCATCTTGCCACGCAGCTAAACAAGCGAGTACTTGTGCTGCGAAGGCTTCATTGATTTCCCAGTAATCAATATCCTTAAGGGTAAAATCATTACGTGTTAGAAGGGGGGTTATAGCGTGTACCGGTCCTAATCCCATTTGTGCGGGTTCGAGTCCGGCCCAGTGACTGTCTATTAATTTACCCATAACGGGAAGTTTAAATTCTTTAACCGCGTCTTCACTGGCTAATAAAAGCATTGCCGCACCGTCTGTAATTTGTGCACTATTACCTGCGGTGATTATACCAAATTGTCGATCAAAAACAGGGCGGAGTTTTGCCAGTCGCTCAACGGAGGAATCTGTTCGAACACCGTTATCATGTAAATAAGCATGACCGTTATGATCATACAAAGCCTCAATTTCATTTAATATTCCAGCTTCTTGTGCTGCGGCTAAACGTTGATGACTTTGTACCGCAAAAGCATCCATACTTAAACGATCAATATTAAATCGATGTGCAATATTTTCTGCAGTTTGTCCCATTGATAAACCGACAACAGGATCAGTCAAACCACGCAGCAAACCAATAATGGGTTTTAAGTGACGTGGGCGCAAAGCGGCAAACGTTTTGAATTTATCCAGTGTTTTTTTTGACATGGCCAATTGACCTAACCAACCGACCATTTCATTATTTAATAAAACGGGCGCATGGCTCATGGCTTCAACACCACCGGCAAGTACTAGGTTTGCTCGTCCTAAAACAATATCCTTCGCCGCTGAATCTAATGCTTGCATACCCGATGCACAATTGCGTTGCACTGTCCATGCAGGAACTTTTTTTCCGCATCCCAGACGTAATGCAATTACCCTCGCAATATTCGCTTCATCTGGTCCTGGCATCATACAACCAACAATAACTTCATCGAGTTGTTCGGCAGAGAAAGTTTGCCGTGCCAGTAAAGGACGAGCACAGCCTAAAGCAAGATCAACTGCTGCAAAGTTACCTGGTTTACCTTGTGCCTTTAAAAATGGTGTTCGGCTACCGTCAACAATATAAACAGGTTTTGGTAAACTTTTATTTAGTTCTGGACTTTCCATTATTTTTTCTCTTTAATTTATTTTTTTCTTTGATTTCTCTTTTCTTTTTAAGTCAAAAGTAAAATCATCAACACCAATAACTTTTGTACGAGCTTTATTCGCCTGTTGCAAAACAGATTTTTCATCCTTGTCAATAATTCCTTCAACTATTGCTGCTGCTAACATAGTTTCATAATCCGCATATTCAGGTTTAAAGTTTTTTTGAAATGAACGAATTTTTTTCTCTAATGGAGCTGCATCAACAACCTTACGCAAAGCACTTTCAAGTTGAGTAATTGTTTCATCTTCATTTTTCGGAATAAAAACACCACTAGTCAAACGATTGCGCATTTCAGAAGGGTTGATTAATAGTGTTGAGATTTTGTGCCCAAGTCGATCATTTGGTGGCGCATAAAGTCGACCCCATGGAAAAACAATCCAGCGTAAAAGTAAAGAAACAGGGCGGTTAGGGAAGTTATGTAAAAAACCATTAAAGGCTGTTTGAATCCGTTGTAAATTATACTGACAAGCCCAGTGAACAAAAGGTAGGTCGGATTCATGCTCACCTTGATCCTGATAATGTTTTAATACAGCAGAAAGCAAATAAAGATGACTTAAAATATCACCTAAGCGTGCCGATATTTTCTCACGTCTTTTTAGTGAGCCACCTAAAATCATTAAAGAAATATCAGTAACTAAAGCAAAGGCCGCACTCATACGGGTTGCTTGCTTGTAATAACGTTTAACTTTTCTACTCGCTCGTGATGGTGCACGAATAAACCATGCATGGGTTAAACCATTAAAAAAACAGCGTATTGTATTGGTAATAAAAAATCGCATATGACCAAATAAAGCGCGATCAAATTGCTCTAATGCTTCATTCTTATCATGTTCGGATAAAGATTCTAACTCCTTATATATATAAGGATGACTTCGAATTGCACCCTGACCAAAAATAATCATTGAACGGGTAAGAATATTTGCACCTTCAACCGTAATGCTAATTGGAATGGCCTGATAAATCCGCCCTATAAAATTTTGAGGCCCTAGACAAATGCCTGCGCCACCAACTACGTCCATGGCATCATTAACTACTTTACGCATCGTTTCGGTTAAGTGATATTTTACTACAGCTGAAATAACAGAAGGTTTTTCACCATTATCTAATGCAGCCAGCGTTAAAGAACGCGATGCATCCATCATATAGGTCAACCCACCTATGCGTGCTAATGCTTCTTCTACGCCTTCAAATTTTCCAATCGGCATATTGAATTGCTGACGCACACGCGAATAAGCCCCAACGGATAAACTTGCCAGTTTACCTGCACCGGTACTCAATGCGGGTAATGAAATTGCCCGACCATCGGACAAACACTCCATTAACATACGCCAACCCTGACCGACTTGATCAAGTCCTCCAATTACCCAGTCCATAGGTATAAAAACATCTTTACCATAATTTGGACCATTCATAAAAACCATATTCAAGGGGAAGTGGCGGTTACCAATTTCAACACCTTTAGTGTCTGTAGGGATCAGTGCAAGTGTAATACCGAGTTCTTCTTTTTCACCGATGAGTTGGTCCGGATCATAAAGCTTAAAAGCAAGCCCAAGTAATGTTGCAACAGGGCCAAGTGTTATATAACGTTTATCCCAATTTAGACGAATACCTAAAACATCTTTTTTGCCGTCAAACTTTTCTTTACAGACAATACCGTAGTCAGGAATAGCACCGGCATCACTACCGGCATGAGGATTAGTTAAAGCAAAGCAGGGGACTTCTAATCCTTTAGCTAAACGCGGTAAATAATGATCTTTTTGTTCCTGGGTACCGTATTCCAGTAATAATTTACCTGGACCTAATGAATTGGGCACCATCACTGTGACCGCAGTTGAAATACTGCGGGTTGATATTTTCATAACGACTTGTGAATGTGCATAGGCAGAAAATTCCTTACCACCAAAATGCTTAGGGATAATCATGCTGAAAAAGCCGTTATCTTTAATATATTGCCAAACTTCTTCAGGAAGGTCTTTATCTTCTTCGGTGATTTTCCAGTCATCTAACATGTTGCATAAAGTTTTGACCGGGCCATCCATGAAAGCTTGTTCTTCTTTACTTAAGCGGGGTTTTGGCAACGAGAGCAGCTTATTCCATTGTGGCTTACCACTAAAGAGTTCACCGTCCCACCAGACCGAACCGGCTTCAAGTGCTTCCTGTTCAGTGCGTGACATTTTGGGCGTCACTTTAAGAAACAGTTTCATTAACGGTGCGCTAAACCATTTTAAACGCCAGTGATCGTTTTTATTATTCATAACTCATCCATGTGATTTTATAATTGAAGCGTGTCGTACAAATTGGAGAACTAAGCTATAGAATGGTTCCTTATTAATTGTGATGAGTTTTCTTGCTTTTCACGCATTTTCTTTATCCTTAAATTAAAGCATGTGTCTTACAGTATAGGTTAGTTAATCAATGGCTTAAGTAATTAAATTATTATTTGAATTTTTATTTTTGTGTATTGCTTATCCTTTCACAAATTACATCGTTATAGTCTAACAGAAATATTTTTGCTGACAGTCAGTATACGAAGGTGAATATTGCTTGATGATCATTGATCTTTAATTGATAGTTTAGTGATATACCGCTGTTAAAGGGCATATCTGGCCAATAAATAAAAACGGCATAATATATATTATGTTAAATAGCGTACCAAGGTATGCGACAGCAGTGACCTAAATGTGCATGTGGTCGACCAAGTAATTAACGCAAACTTTCCAAGTAATTTAAGCAAAATTCAAGCAATTATGTAAAACAGGCAACCATTAATATTTACGTTCTCCTATACTAAATTTTAGCTAGTCGGCATTAGAGTCCTTATTTAATTCATGCTTCGACATCTCTTGGTGCCAGTCATCATCCTCAGCATGTAAATAAATACTTGTCGTTTCCATTTTTGAATGTCGTGCATTCATATTCACGAATCTTAAATCTATACCACTATCTAATTGATGAGTTAATCCTGTATGACGAAACCAATGAGTTGATGCTTGGATTAACTTACTAGCTATAAACGGATCATCATGTAGAAGTTTCTCTGCAGCATTCATAGTAATCTTTTTAGTAATGCGATAGATCATATTGTCTGATAAACAATGATATGTTCCCTCTCGAAACATCATTACATTAGGCGAACCAAAACCAGACTGCCTTCCTATCATTGCCTTTTTTTAATTTTACTTGTTTTTAGAATACAACCAAGAACCAAAAGTTAATAACGCATATATTAATGCAATAAATAACATTTGCTCTACATGAGTGCTAATTTCATAGTAGAAAATTAATACGGTCCCAGCTAATAGACCAATTAAAGAAGTGATAGTTATGAATACAGAAGAACTCGTTAAATGCCGTATTTTAAAATTCGCATATGTCATTAATAAAGAAACTAACAAAAATGTTATGCTGCCAAATTCCAGTATCGCTTCTAGAGACCCAGTCAAAACTAGACAAAAAGCCAAACTAGCCATAGCAAAAATAGCATAGACAGGTATATGATTTTTTTGTGTAGCGAGAATAGATGGAAAATAACCATCTTTAGCAATAACGGCAACCTGTCTTGAAGCCCCAAACTATGAGTGGCAGCAATATTCGTGAGATCATTACTAAAATGAAATAACATGGGGCGATGGCTTCATTGAAGGTGGTTTAAGTACAGTCATTTACGTACCATAGTAAAAGGAGATTTAACTACATGACATCGATACTGGAAAAAGGCGGTGGAACATTCGCAGGCATTAAGATGTTACTCTGTGAGAATCCCATCCCCCCCATTTTTGAGGCCATCGCTGCGGCGAAGGACGAGGTGCTGCAGAGCAATTACTATACCGAACCTTATTCAGCACCATTGCGGCAATTTATTAGTGAGAGCATTGGTGTACCTGAAAAGTTAATTCACATTAATGCCGGCTCCGAATTAATTCTACGCCAGCTGTTTGATCGGTTTGGACAACAGGTACACTTGCTTACTCCGACATACCCCCTCTTTCCAGAAATTGCCCAGCGTTATACAGAAACTCGGCTCCTGCCGGAAAACGATTTCGCTTTTGATCTTGCAGATCTCGAACTCCCTAACGGTACGACACTCGCAGTGATCGTCAATCCCAATAATCCTAATGGCGGCATCTTTGATATGACACCGTTGCCCGGCCTTCTGCAACGCTACCCCAACACGCGATTCCTGGTGGATGAGGCATTCATCAGTCTCGCAGGTCAATCCATGGCTCATTTAGTACCAGAGTACTCTAATCTTCTCGTCACCCGCACACTATCGAAGGCTCATAGCCTGGCAGGGTTTCGCGTGGGCTATGCTATTCTTCCCGAATCATTGGCCGAGGATCTAAATACCCATAATGATGCCTATCCGCTGGCGCGGCCCAGCCAGGCGGCGGCACTCGCCACTTTGCAACACGAAGACATGATTCGCGAACGGGTGGACCAGCTTCGTACCTGGACTACACAACTGGCAAAGGAATTAAGTGAACTCGGTATACACACTTACCCAACACAAACTTACTTCTTCCTTGCCGACTTTGCTCCCCACGATGCAACGGACCTGGCCGCTAGTCTTCAGGCAAAAGGGATCTTCATTAAGCCGTTAGGTGATCCTATTCTGGGTCCCGGTTTCATGCGGATTACTACTGCATTTCCTAACGATAATCAGCGCTTTGTTCAAGTCCTGCGGGAAGTGCTCTAAGCATGCCAAAAACGATACCCTTTAAGGACTCATCACCGTCGTTATGATGAATGGTTCGTGCGTCACGCAGCAGCCTACCACTCGGAATTGTTGGCCGTCCGCGCTCTATTACCCAGGCACGGTATGGGTCTGTCCATCGGTGTCGGCACCGGACGCTTTGCTGCTCCGTTGGGTGTACAAGTAGGCATCGACCCGGCACACGATGTACTGGACTACGCGGCAAACAGAGACATCTCAACTGTACAAGCAATCGCCGAAGCGCTCCCTTTTTCGCATAGCCGTTTCGACTATGCTTTGAGTGTCACGACTATCTGTTTTGTCGATGACGTAAATGCCATGTTGTCAGAGGCTTATCGTGTCCTAAAACCGGGTGGTGAGCTGGTGATCGGCTTTATCGATCGTAACAGCGACCTCGGTCAACACTACCTGGCACACCAGGCAGAAAATGTATTTTATCGTGATGCGGCATTTTACTCTGCCAATGAAGTGGAACAACTGCTGCTTGATGCAGGCTTTATGAAACCTGTCTGGGTACAAACCCTGGGGAAAACACTAGATGAAACCCATGAGATCGAACCTTTGCGTGAAGGTTATGGTCAAGGCGCTTTTATCGTAGTCAAAGCAAAACGGCCTTGATAGGCTGAAAGTGATATTTGAGCTGTTCACCATATAACATCTAGGGATCGATCAGGAAATGGAACTAAACCGGGCGTCACCTATATCAAGATCAAATAACTGCTTTTTAATTTTTTCTCTTTCTATCTCAGTCGGTAGGGGTGACTTCTCAATAGCATGAGCAGCTTGCAAATCCAGTCGCCCATGCTGATCAAAAACTAACCAGCTATAGGTTTCATTCACAACCTGTTTTGGCATTTCTTTTTCCATACGCATATACCAGTCAGCCAGTCGAAACGTCTGGTTGAAAAATTCACAAGCAACCGACTTACCCTCAACAAGTGGAACATAACAATCGTGGAGAATTGGTAGGACTCCCTCATCTGTCAGATAAAACAGATAGGTTTTGTGGTCTGGATACAGCTCTTGCTGGCGGCGTAGATATTCTGACCGTAGAGCAACAACATAACTTAGTGTTTCGTCCAGGGCCTCTTGTCCAGTTTCATCGGCTACCTCGCCCAGTTGTAACTCCAGCTTCTGCCGCAACAATCCCAGCATTTCCAACGCACCATTTATTTGATTTATCTCTTTTTGTAAGTCGCGTTCTAACATGTTTTCCGCCTCAAGATTGCGTAAATAAAAGGAAAAGATTGATGGGAGATAGGAAATATAAATTAATATAGTAACAAGAATCCAAAAGTATTCGAATGGTTTAACGGAGCCAAATTTTCACAATTAGATTGAAATTTGGTATTCAAAATAATGAACTCCTGTTTATATTTTGGATAATGGAGAATTACCTTTCGATTTGTGGGGTACCTAATCATCAGGCCGAGCAGTTTGTTTCCATCGCTTATGAAGAAACATGGTATTACTTTGAACCAATGGAACATTTCCTCCTCGTATGGTTCTACGATTCTGGCAACTTGAATAATGAAATACGCCGTTACATCGCAGACAATATTGATAAAGGGGCCGTCCTAGATAACTAACCCATTTCTTCCTTAACCCATTGATTCAATAATCTTAATTGGACTTTTGGGTCACTATTGTTAAAACGCCATTCATACTCCTTTATGTGATCTCACCAGGCATCTTTAAATTGGAGATTGTTTCACGCAACCCAATGCTTGACCAAACCGCACTCGTAACTCTGGGCCAAGTCCGGATTGCCACTTCACGCATTGGGGTCCAAACAGGACGATGATAGTTGATCCCCCCATGTTAAAACGCCCTAACTCATCCCCTCGATCCAGTTGGATGATGTTATCTCCGGTGGTGTAACTCGTCACTTTAATTTCTTTACCCCGGGGTGGGGTAATTTCACCCGCCCATACTGTTTCAATGGAACCAACGAAGATAGCACCTACCAAGACCACGGCCATGGGGCCCGCTTCTGTCTGGAAAATGCAGGCTACTCGTTCATTACGCGCAAATAGACGAGGAACATATTTGGTGTAATCAGGCGACACACTGAATAAGCGTCCCGGAATGTATACTGTTTCCAGGAGACGACCAGTCAAAGGCATGTGTACCCGATGGTAGTCGCCCGGGGATAAATACATAGTTGCAAATTGGCCACCCATATATGGCCGTGCCCGTTCTTCGGAACCGCCGAGAAGTTCTACCAGGGAATAGGCGTGTCCTTTGGCTTGAAAGATCTTCGCCCCATGGATATTGCCCAATTGACTGATGGCACTATCTGCGGGGCAGCAAATTTGCCCCGTTTCTTGAACCACGAGACGTACTTCGGTACGCAATGCACGAGTAAAAAAGCTATTAAAGTTTGGATAGGCATTGGGATCGGATTCCAACGCCTCTGACATATCCACATTGTAGTGACGAATAAACCAACGAGTAATAAGTTTACGAAATGGAAAGTATCGACAGCATGCGCTCCACTGCACTAGTCGCGAAAGTAGATGATGCGGAAGCAGATATAGCATTAACACTTTTAAACGATGAAGCATGTTACTCCCCCTGCAAATTACAGAGTTAAATGCCTTTTTGTTTTATCGGAGGGCTATGCTCAACGTCATAATCATCAGAGCTAGAGAATACCGAACCGGGATCGAGTTATGCTTTTTCAAGATCAATTCTATCTCCGCTTCCCGTCATACAGCCTCCTATCTCCATAAACATAACAGAATGTGGTATTAATTGCCCATCCTCAGGCGCCCACAATCTTGCCATGGAAGCCATGTCCTTTGATGGTATCTAGCAACGTAACGTAACGTGACTGAAATGTTCATATTCATAATGGACAGTGAGCCGATGGTGATCTCCGCCTTTAAACCAGGCGCCGATGATCCCCCGCTCATGTTCGAGCTTTGCCATAAGCCATGAGCGTTGTGATACGTCCATATCTTCCTGAATGTTAATTTCGACCTGCTCTTGTTTGGCATGCTTACCCACCTCGTTCAATATGATCTCGCATGAATCAGCACAAGCTAGGTCTGCATCAAAAGCAGGCCGATTCATACAGGATCATATGTCTTCATTCAAACAAGAGTCGATAGGTCTTCTCAAACACTTTGCTGTGCTCCACCCTGTTATCTAATCAACAAGTTCTTTAATGGCTTGAGTTGCAAATCCCGTTTGTTCTATACATTCGACATGATTTCCTTCAAGCCCCTCTTTAAATTTTGGTCCAAACCTACCTGCAACAACTTTTGTCACATTTATCTTGCTTAACATGCTTGCCACATCTGGGCCCACATGGCTTTCCTTGCTTGAATATGGATTTTCAAGAATCTCGATGAGATTCCCATCCTCGCTGAATATTAAAAAAAATAAAGCGCGTGCACCCTGGGTACTAATTTCTGAAGAAAGATCATTATTTTCCGTGGCAATGGCTATTTTCATATCAACACTTCTTTTTACTATCCATGTAAGCTTAGTAGATAAGGTTGTCTAATAATATTAGTATCCAGCCTAATGACTGGACTCATATATAACAATAACACTAATTAAAATTAAACAACTATTCATACATCATAACAATGATCTATATCAAAGAAGTATTTAAAGTTTTTAGCTATATTTATGCATAAAAATGGTGTTAGGCGTTATCACGAAAAGCAAGGGACATAAATTATAAAAACCTTTTTCTTAGTGCAGATACTATTTTTCGATCGTTAAGTCACTGATCAATATATTCACTTATTAACAAATGAAAAATAAGGAATGATGATATGCCATATCAAGAGTCTACAAATGATCTTTCTGATGAAGTACGAGATATGCACCGTGCCATCGAGTCTCTAAAGGAGGAATTGGAAGCTATCGATTGGTATAATCAGAGGGTTGACGTATGCAAGGATAAAGAATTGAAAGCCATACTTGCGCATAACAGGGATGAAGAAAAAGAACATGCTTCGATGATTCTGGAATGGATTCGTAGGAAAGATGAAACGTTCAGTAAAGAATTAAAAGATTATTTATTTACTGAGGCCCCTATTGCGCATGGTTGATTGCTTTCTATTTTTCATTAGAAAACCATTATCATGATAAATACAATTCAATAGATACTAAATATATTTGTATAAATCAGACCGGTTTATGTATTTTTTTTCAAGGAACATAAGTCATCTTTCCTACGCCGATACTCACTATCTTGTGCATCGATGAGGGTAATGATGTTATCAAACACCTCACGGACACAGTCGTCGCGCGTTTCATTCAGGCGCAATTTGAGTTCTTCTTTCAGCATGATGATTGCATCAAGCGCCCCAGCCAGTTCACGGCATTCTTATTCTGTTGCTTTCACCTCTGTGTTGTCCATGCGATCACTTCCTTTCTAATCTTTTTGGCCCAGTTCCGCCTCAAGAAGCTGGGTATATTTATAGGTTAGTTCAATGAAATGTGGTGTCAGCCCAACATCCGCATAAATCGGTTCACCAAATTCATCTTCGCCCGTCACTGAATCACCCCGAACATACGGTAAGTTTTCTAACAATTCGTCAAGTGCAGATGCTAAAAGGTCAGCCATAATTTCACTATCTGAACGACCTGGATACATTTCTGCTAGCGCACGTACGCGGGCAGCCACAGATAGTGGCAACTTAATGGTATATTTATGAGGAGCACGTACTTCGCTTGCACTTTTTTCCCATTCTGCGAGTAATTCTTTAATTTTCACCGGCTTCTCCTCAACTCATGGCTAATCATCAATCAGCCTCGGAATGTACACTTTGAATCCTTTCCATGACAAGACCACTAATAACTGAAAAAGCAATTAAATAGAAGACAAGCACCAGTGTATAAATGACGCCAAAGTAATGCACTAGCAATGGCAGTAATGGCAGTTTAACGGCACGGCTATACAGGAAGACGGCAGCCAGTGATGTCTTCATTCCCTTTTCTCTGAGATCCTTGAGTAACGCATACCAGGGATAGATTGGACCTGTAGATAAAATACCTCCAACAATTGCTGTCAGCCATCCCATTATGCCAGATTGACTACCCAGATATTTCTTAACTCGAGCGGGTTCAAGCAATAAATTAACAATAAAAATCAGAACGAATACGATTAATAGTACAGGCAAAACTTTATCGAGTAGTTGTATAAAAGATGTCATTGCCTTCAAGGTCAATCCACTATCAAACAATGCAGTCACGCCGTATATCAATAACACGATTGCCAGAAATAACCAGCCACCTATGCCTTTTTTTGTTCTCTTTTGTGGCTTTTCTTTCATATGGACTCAAGCTATCAGTTGAAGTGTATAAACGGTTAAAAATGCGATGGCAATCGCAAACAGGTAACACATCAGGTTGCGGTAAATCGCAAAACGCTTACCCAACATCAATGCTTCTGCTGGTAATTGAACAATACCGACTGTTACCCAGCTCACTATCAAGGCGGTCACGGCAAACAAACTTACGCCTGAGGTCAATAACTCACCGCCAAGCACATAACTTACCAGTGGATGCCCGGCAGCTACGCCACCAAACGAGGCACCAAGTAATGCATCAAGAAAACTATTTTGTCCAAATAAACCTGTTGATAATTGTGCTGGAAAAAGTTTGATAACCAGGCTCGTTAACAAAAGCATACCAAACACGATTGGCAATATATTGACAAATGTTTGTACAGTTGTATTTAAACTGTTCTTGAATTTATTAAGCATAAAGATTCCTGTCATTTTTGATATAAATCATCTCAATCTGTCTATATTTAATACTATACTCTCAATAAATCATTATGGTTTTAATCTGATTCAGCATTACTAAATCTGGATTACCAAAACCACTAGCTGACACTGAGCAATAAAACCGCTAATAACTATTAAATTATATAAATGGAAACACTCTACTGGATTATTGGAAGTAGCCTTCTAATGAGTGCCATTGCGATGGTAGGCAGCATTACGCTGTTGTTAAAAGCATCAACTTTACAACGCATCTTGTTACCCCTGGTTGCTTTTGCCGCAGGCTCATTAATCGGCGGCGCTTTTTTTCATATGATTCCTGCCGGCCTTGATGCATTTGGTAACAACACCTGGTTTTTTGCCTGGTTACTGTTGGGATTTTGTGTGTTTTTGCATTAGAGCAATTCTTGCACTGGCATCATTGCAATCGTGCCCAAGCTAGTTGTAAACAACCCCTTACCTATTTAATTCTGATTGGTGATGGTCTGCATAATTTTATTGGTGGTCTGGCGATAGCTGGGACTTTTTTGATCGATATTCGTTTAGGCGTTATGACTTGGCTTGCCGCCGCCGCCCATGAAATTCCACAGGAACTCGGTGATTTTGCTGTGCTAATACATGGTGGGTGGGAAAAAGGTAAGGCACTACTGTTCAACATTTTGTCTGCCTTAACATTTTTGCTTGGCGGGTTAGTAACTTATACTTTGTCCTTTAATATGGATATTTCTTTTTTAATACCGTTTGCCGCCGGTAATTTTATCTATATTGGTGCCTCAGACCTGGTCCCTGAAGTTAACAAGCATGAAGATATCAAGACCAATCTTGTTAACTATGCAGCAATTATAATAGGTATTTTATTAATGTTAATAATAAAAATTTTACTTGGTTCTTAGCAATACCAAAGACCGGACCATTCGAAGCTTATCATCACCGTTATTAGGTACCGTACCGGTCTGCCAATGAAGTAGAGCAATTACTGATCAATACCGGTTTTATCGAGCCCGTCTGGGTACAAACTTGTCAAAGACACTGGACGAGACTAACGATATTGAACTGCTACGTGCTGGTTATGGTCAAGATGCCTTCGTCACAGTTAAAGCATATCGCCCTTGAGGGTCGACAATATGAAAATATTTACGCCAGATTAATGCCGCAATATTATTGCTTTACTGGCAGCTGGCGTACATAAAAGTTTTTTCCAGAAAATTCGACTTTCTTTAGTTTGTTGTTATCCAGCAAGGTTTGGATAACATCCCAGCCTAAGCCTGTATTAATAAGCATTTCATTAACAGCATCTTCACGCATAGGATGTATATTCCAAAATAAACTTTGAGAGTTAATTTATCTGGTGCAGTACTGGCTTACTTCTGGCTGGCAGAGATGCATGAGGCGATCCCCTATATTCTAGGGATATCTGCGGCGAGTTTTATCTATACTGCAGTAGCTGACCTTATCCTGGAATTGCACAAACGGGTCACGCTCAAGGCATCGCTCCGTCAGTTAATCCTTCTATTGGCGGGGATCACTACTATTGCATTCTTTCACTTTGGTCGCTGAGGCCAAAACATGACGATATTATTTTATTCTCCAACCTTGTCACGATGAAAATGTGTTCCTCTGCATTTTGGGCAGGGCGGAATATGACCTGGTTTGTGAAAATGTAGTTTTTCCTGGCATTTATCACATACTAAAGTGCCGGGGCCAGTTATTTCACCGGTATGATACTCCGCTATTTCTGCCTGATATTTTAATTCCAGTAATTCTATAGTGGTCTGATCCGCAGCCTGAAAAAACATTTCCCGTAGTCGATCTTCGATTAGCTCGATATCAAAACCTAACCAGTCTTTTAGCTCCCTGCCTGTTTTATTTATATAGTTTGCTGCATCAATCAAATCGCGCTTGAGATAATTTGCCAGTTTTTCAGTTTCCTCTTTACCCAGTTCTTCAACAATGCTGAGATCTTTTTGTGCTTCGTCGATAAAATGATGAAGGGCAAGATTTCCTTTCTCCTTAATTTTATGTCCTTCATCCAGGGATTTTTCTAATAGCAACTCATACGCTTCGCCGACTACTTCAAGTAGATCACGAGGTGGTGGCAGGTCTTTCATAGCTCTATCCTCCATTAAAATTTTAATATTATTTTATACTTCTTTAGTTTAATCATTAATTGAAATTAACACTAAGCTTGATCTACATCAGTTGTTTATTGCCTATTTATAATAACTTAACAAATCTCTTTATTATAAAGTTGCATAACTGGGCTGTATCAAAAAAGCAGTCCACGTCAAAATTCAAGATTGTTTTCTATAATTAGAATATACCAGTAAGGGTCGCCCATCGGCACTATTACCTCTTAAAAAATCAGGTCATTTGAAACAAGGTGGCGATACCTACTCTGCTTAAACATACAACCTTTATATCAAAATTATTGTACGTTAAAGGCATAATTTAGCGCATACTGCTATTGTTATTCTTACTGTAACTTAATGTGTGGTCTTCTTAAGACCTCAACCAAAAGTAATTTATGGATAAACTTAGTAAAACAGGCGCACAAGCAAAACGCAAAACTCTCAAATCTATCGTTCTGGTCGGAAACCACCTGCCCAGACTATGTGGTATTGCTACCTTCACAACCCACCTTCTCGAATCAATTGCACTGAATGCTCCCAATGTAGACTGCTGGGCAGTTGCGATGAATGATCAACCTGACGGCTACAACTATCCATCACAAGTACGACTCGAAATTAATCAGGATCAGCTTGGCGACTACAGCCTGGCGGCAGGTCTGCTTAATCTCAATGATGTTGATGTGGTTTGTGTTCAACATGAATATGGCATATTCGGTGGCCAACGAGGTAGCTTTATTCTCGAATTATTGAGTGACCTCAAAATGCCGATTGTGACGACATTACACACCATTTTAAAAGAACCAACTGATAGAGAGCGACACATTATTGTGCAACTCGCTGAACTTTCTGATCGTATAGTTGTGATGAGTGAACGTTCAGTGAACTTTTTGCGTGACATCTATAAGGTTGATGAAGAGAAAATTGTATTGATTCAACACGGCATTCCTGACGTTCCCCTGGTTGAATCCTCAAATTACAAAAGCAAGCTTGGTCTATCTGAAAAGAATGTCCTGCTTACCTTTGGACTGCTGTCACCGGGAAAAGGTATCGAGACGATGATCGATGCTCTACCAGAAATAGTAAAAAGCCACCCGGATGTAATGTACATGGTCGTTGGTGCCACTCATCCGAACATTAAAGCCGAGCAAGGGGAAGATTACAGAATTGGTCTTCACCTTCGTGCTAAAAAACTCGGGGTTGAGGATCATGTTGTTTTCCATGATCACTTTGTGCTGGATGAGGATCTGTTAGAATTTATTGGTGCAGCTGATATTTATATCACACCGTACCTGAACGAGGCGCAGATTATTTCCGGTACACTCGCTTATGCACTGGGTATGGGCAAAGCGGTAATATCCACACCCTACTGGCATGCCCAGGAATTACTTGCTGACGATCGTGGCAGACTATTTCCTTTTCATGATCACGTAAAACTTGCCAGTGAAGTTATTGACCTGCTGAATCATCCTGACAAACTTCACGCCATACAACATAAAGCGTATGAATATGGTCGCCAAATGATCTGGACGAATGTGGCTAACCGTTATATCGAAACATTTGAGCAAGCGCGTCATCATCGTTTACGCAAGTGTGTGCCTGAAAGTAAGTTGGGCCCTCTTGGGCTACGTCAGCAAGCATTGCCGGAAATCAAGTTTAACCATTTGCTCCGGATGACGGATGGGGTGGGTATGCTTCAGCACGCCAAATTCACGATACCGGATCGGCAACATGGTTATTGCGTGGACGATAATGCTCGCGCACTGATTGTTGCTATTACCGCACAGGACTTTCAGCCCCAGGATACCTCGCTGAATGGTCTTACTTCTGTTTACCTGAGTTTTCTCGACCATGCTTTTAATCACGACACTGGCCTGTTTCGCAATTTTATGTCTTATGACCGTTGCTGGATGGAAGAAAAGGGTTCGGAGGATTCTCATGGACGTGCGTTATGGGGGTTGGGCGTCGCTTCGGCTCTAGGTCGTAATGAAGGACAGGTAAACCATGCCGTCGATTTATTTCAACGTGCTTTACCTGCGGTCGAACACTTTACTTCTCCACGAGCCGTTGCTTTCACCATTATTGGTCTTCATGCCTTGCTCTCTGGTAACCCTGAAAATAGCCAGATTGAAACTATGTTCAGGATACTTTCAGACAAGTTAATGCAATGGTTCAGAAATAGCATCAGCGAAGACTGGCCCTGGTGTGAAGATATATTAACTTACGATAATGCACGCTTACCACAGGCCCTGCTATTATCAGGACAAAGATTGGCTAATGATGAAATGTTGCAAACTGCTCTGAGTGCACTCAGCTGGCTGAAAAAAATTCAACACGATGAATCAGGTTGTTATTTTGCCGCTATCGGTAACAATGGCTGGTTTACCCGAGGCAGCAATAAAGCGCAATTTGATCAGCAACCTATCGAGGCAGCCGCGATGGTGGATGCCTGTATCGAGGCATTCAATATCACTCAGGATGAGGAATGGATCACTTATACCTATCGCTGTCTTAACTGGTATCTGGGTGATAACGAACTGCATATTTCACTCTATGATCATGCGACTGGAGGTTGCCGGGACGGTCTGGAGACAAAGGGTGTCAATGAAAATCAGGGAGCAGAATCAACCCTATGCTGGCTTATGGCTTTACTTGCCATATACAAACACCGTGGTCAGAGTAAGATTAAACAGGGTAATAAAAAAGAAACTAGAGTGACTTAACTTTGTTACCGAGAACTTTTTCCCTTTGCTGTTTTGTCATAGAGTAGCCTCGCCATCAGATCTGACAGGCTCAGGGTTGCAATACCGCAGCGTTGATCAGCCGAAGCATAAGGAATGATCAATTCATTCTGGAAAATCATAGCGCCACAACTGTATATAACATTAGGCACATAACCATCACGGTCATGTTCATTCGGTATCAGGATCGGCTCTTCAAGGTGACTGATGATCCGGGTCGGATCATCCAGATCCAACAGCTCAATGCCAAGACTATAGGTTCGCATCGGACCAACTCCGTGGGTAATAACCAACCAGCCTTCGTCTGTCTCAATCGGTGAACCACCATTACCAATCTGAAAAAATTCGTGCGGAAATATAGGTATTTGCAACATTTGGGCAGTATCCCAAAAATGCACATTATCTGAGAACATAATGAAGTTATTCTCCCCGTCCTGGCGTGACAGCATGACGTACTTTCCAGCAATCTTTCTTGGGAACAAGGCCATGCCTTTGCCATGGATCTGTTTCCCATACAAGGTATCGATCTTGAATGAAAAGAAATCCGTAGTCGTGATGAGTTGGGGCAGGATTGTTTCACCGTTATATGCAGTATAGGTGGCGTAGTAAATTACCGAGCCATCATCTTCTACAAAACGTACGAAACGGGCATCCTCAATGCCCCTGCTCTCGGGCTCCGAGATGGGAAAGATCACCCGCTCGGATACCTGGTGTT
>JAUWUS010000083.1 GCA_030617815.1 Gammaproteobacteria bacterium | reverse complement strand
TGAGACTGTTCAGGATAAGCTTTAAGCACGGCATCAACATAATGCGGTGCTAAAAAAGGGAGTTTTGATAATGGCCGAATGTCCGGCACCTGTTTTAACTGATCGACTCGATCCATATCAGAAGGGTTTTCTAGCAACCATTCATCAAGCAAACGTAAGCGCGCTTGTTGTAAATCACTTGATTGCGATTTATTGCGCACAGGGAAACGCCGTTGTGGATTTTGTGGCACGACTGCAAGCGTAATCGCTTCATGTGTTGTTAAGTTTTCAGCACGTTTATTAAAATAAACTAAACTGGCCGCCCCCACCCCTTCAACATTACCGCCATAAGGTGCGAGGTTTAAATATGCTTCAAGAATTTCATCTTTAGAATAAAACCACTCAAACTGAATCGCACGAAAGATCTGGACTAACTTACCACTCACCGTTCGGGTTTCAAGATTAAAACGAAGACGCGCCAATTGCATGGTAATGGTCGATGCACCAAACGCCCTGTTTTTAACCACGTAAGTTTTCCATGCCGCCTTAACTAAAGCCGAAGGATTAAAACCCGGATGCCAATAAAAATGTCGGTCTTCATATAACAACGTCGCATCAATAATTTTTTGTTCCATTTTCGCAAGTGGAACCCAAAGACGATAACGATCATCAGGTGATAAAGTGAGTCGAAGGAGTTTTCCGTTACTGTCATAAACCGCTTTTGAAAAGCCTTCGGTTTGAATCAGTTTTGGTGCGGGGAGTAAACTTAGAAGTATAAAAATAAATATAAGGCCAACAATGACTTTATAAGAGATACGAAGTTTTGAGATCGAATATTTCGAAAACATAATTAATTATAAAATACTTGGTTATTTCTTTGGTGAATGAATGTTTTTCAATCGCCAAAGTACCCTTGAATCAGTTGTTAAATTTTGTCTTGCCAAATTAAAATATTCTAATAAATTTTCTTTCAATGACTTTTCTACTTTATCGGTTTCAATAGATTTCAACTCACAAAATATTGCCAATGCATACGTGAGTTCATATTGCGACAAATATCCGGTAGAACTTGAAGACCAACCCTGACTATCGATGTCAGTATATTGATTAAACTGAAACGCGCTATTCGCTAGAATAATTCCAAAACCAAGAAAAACGGAAACAAGCTCAGTGTTATGTCCCATATCATCTTCATTACAAGGTGGCGCTTCCATGATATACGAACAAAATATTCTCGATAAATCATAGGCAAATGCCGCCATCATACGTTCAATATTACTGGCAATTTCTGGTGAATACGATATGAGTATAGGATCACTTTCATTATCAGGAAAAATAACGTCCATTGGCGGATCAAATGGCGCACCCTCAATAACGACTGTAGGTGCTACTACAGGATTTGGGTTCTTTTCCTTCTCAACAAGTTCAATCGGCCAACTACTCAAACCTGCATATTCTTTCATTGTTTCGAACACATACTGAATAAGTTGCTTATTATCAGATATTTTTTTAGGAAAAATTTCCTCTGTAGGTAATACCAACTCAACATCATCAAAAAACACATCACTACCACAATTACGCATTGCCCATTCAAAATTATCCAACAACCATTGTCTCGCAAATTCTTCAATAATCGGCTTTTTCTTAAATATTCCAAACATTCAATATCTGTCCTAATTCATTTATAAAAATAGTATCAGAGACCAATTATCCCCATTTATTGACAATAATTTATTTTAACATGTGCGAAGCATAGGCTACTGTAAATGCATCTTTTTGGAATACCTTTAATCCAGTATCTTCAAATGCGATAGGTAACTGGCTTTCCTTCTGCGCGGTTTTAATTTGTGAAGGTGAAAGGACTTCTACCTCTATCTCCGAAATAAGCTGAATGACAGCCTCCAACTTAAAGCTGATTGCACTACCTGCGAATTTTCCCTTAGGCGCACGCTCTCTTATGGCAACCTTATCAACCTTATAGTCGCTCATCAGTTTGGCAAATGACTCTTCAAAATACTGGAGATCTCCACGAGAGTGATCTTTCGGTAACGTCAGTTTACGCACTCTGCACTCAGGTAAACTAAACTGTTGCTTATCAAGAAAAAGCAAACAAATAACCGCATCATTGCCAACCAGATCAACACCACAAATTCTCATCTAACATCCTTTGTCGAAATATTTCGACCATTCCAATTAAATTTCACTACACACTGACTACTCACATGCATAACGAATTGATATAACGTCTTTAAAGGCTGAACTGATGGGAGCAGCTAGCATTGATTAATATTTCAAAACTATATTAACAATAAATGTGCGACCAGAACGAACAACGTAAGGTCAGGAAGTACTCGATGAACACTGAAAGAGTTCCTAAGTGCTCTGACCCCATTTATTCAAAACGGATATTGGATTAAAGATCATTTAACCTAGCTTTTAGTTCTATTAACCTTGGATCGTTAAGTAACTTCGGATCTGCCTCTTCAATTATTTTCAGTATATCAATAGCTCCATATGGCCACCTTTCTGGTTGTTCAGATAAAATAGCATATAGAAGATTAAGATAGTCTTCCGGATATTTCTCCGCTAAGCTCTCCTCATTATCTTCATTAAAGTCCTTTGTTATTTTTCTCATTTCAGCAATAAAAACATGTTCATGTTCAATTTTTGAAACTAATTGCACAACTTGCTTACTAATGAATGGAAAATTATCTTTTTGATTGAGAGCTATTTCTAAAAGCCGCGCAGAAATTTTATTTGTTCTAATCTTCTTATGCTTGGGCCACACTTTTTGCAAAAATATTAAAACGTTTTTATTCCATTTGCTTTTATCATCTTTCGACCAGCGATCTAGATGCCAAAGGGTATGACTTCTAAAATCATCACCTGCATCTAAGAGCACATTTCTTAGCTCGTCATCTGAAACATACCGCTTCTTCTCTTTATCTATTGATCCCCAACCAGACAAAAGAAGAGCAGAAAGAACCTCTACGTGACGCATTTTATCAGTCGACCTTGCTCTAGCCATATTAAGAAAATGCAATTTTAATTTTATATAAAGTGCTTCGTTAGGTACTTTTGCACCCCACATAAAGCCGGCCCATATAGCAGCTTTATCATCATTTGAAGCTTTATCATCTTCTATTATTTTAATGAGTTTTCTATTAGTCCATTTAGGGTCAATATAATGAAACCAAGATAAGTTAAAAGTAAAAATAACCATAGCATAACGATGTGCATCATTAGGAAGACTTATCAGTTGTTCGACTTTCTTTAACCATTCTTCTGGATAACCTTGTTCAGGATTAAGGTTTTCTTTTACAGGGTCAGTCATATGTAACTCAGCCAAATTACCTGATGCTGAATTTATTGCTTCTCCTGCCCAATCAATTTCTTTTTCTTCCTGTCTAACCAATGCCGAACCTGAAACATTTTCGTTTTCTATTATTGTTTGTATAAATTTATTCCAAACAGCCTCAAACATTATTGGATGTTTTTCTCTAATTTCTGGGCCTTGGTCTTCAAACCATCGAGATGAAGTTAGAAGAATATCCCTGAAATTATCATTGGGGATTTGAGTAATTCTTCCAGCAATGAGAAGTTTGAGTCTATATTTATCTTTTTTACGTATTTCTCTTGATAAATAAGTTTCCCAGAAGTCAGAATAAAATTCTCCGTTTTTCAACTCTATCGATAAAGCAGAAAGAGCTTTTACAGGCCTATCATCACAAAGACCAGCAAAAGGAGCATATTCAGTTAATTCTCTATGATCTCTAATTTTCTTTTTTCGTGCACTTTTAATTAACTTATCTAATGGTACGTTGGCAAGACTACTCCAATCTGTGTCAGTCTTGATCCATCCACCACGAGAGTCATGGCTTTCAGCGGCTTTATCTGCATATTCCTGCTTCCATTCTGGTGCATTTACACGAAGTTTTGCAGATGTAGCATTCAAATCTAAATCAAGAATACAACCTTGATCATTAAGCCAATGCAATCTACTAAGTTGTTTATGGGCAGTTCGGATTACATGTTCTCTTTTTGCTAACTTTTTTGGTTTTAGTGGGCCTTTTAAAATTCTATTTTCTATTAACTTTTTATTATTCAGCGAAAGATCATTCCATTTTATTTTCAAAGATAATAGAAAGTCTCGCTCACCTTTAAAAGGCCAAAAATTATTATCGGATAGACCCATAATTTCATTTGTGAACTCTGTTTCATCAAAAAGGTCTTTTAAACTACAAGCCCAAACTCTTAACCTTGTAAATATAGGTTCATCTCTACGCCACCTTGTGAACTCATACTTTGCTTGTTTAGCATCAAAATCAATTAGCATTCGAAACAATCTTACAAAATTTAAAACATAGCCTGATAAGTTATAACCTCGCGAGTTGTCAAGCCGCTCTGCATCATCATCCGGCTCTATTGCACAAATATCTGGCAACCAAACTGAAAAATCTTGTTCCATATCTACCGCTCTCTCTAAATTTATACGCATTACATTCACGATTTGAGGAAGATAATTATCTGGAATATTTATGTCATAAATACCTTTTGGATAACCAACTTCAACTCTTACAAGAGAGTATTTACTTAACTTTTTACGATTACTCCTTGGAATAGAATGACTGTATAGGCTCCCTATTTTCAGAAAAGGAGCTGAAATCCTAGCGAACTCTCGAACAAAATAGTTATTCCATCCAAGCAAATTGATTCGGCTCTTTAAGCCATACTCCTCATATTCTTCTCTGCCATAGAAATAGCTTAACTCGAAAATGGAGTTCCAGCTTTCAAGGATAAATTCAGGAATAACTTTTTCTTTATCTCGCGTTAGCTCAAATTTTACAGATTTCAATAAATCAGAATGAAGTGACGATTGGCGTCCTGCCCACCAAACTGCAATTCTCTGATCGGCTACCTTCGCAACCCAACTTGCTAAATAATTCAATCTTGCAGGAAGTAGAGCAGGATCGCTTGACCTAAAACTTCGGATGGTAGATAAATGTCCACCATTTAAATTTTCATAATCTTCTTCGTTTAAAAAAAAGGCATCCCACGCCTCAGACTTTACTTCTTGACTAAACTCTTCATTACGATCTGAAGGTGGCGGATCGCTGTCGATACCATAAAGCTGATATGGATTTATAATTTCATCAGTTTGATATAGGTAACCTTTACCACCAACCTGTTGTAGCCTGATTACTGAGTCAAATACACATAGCCATTCTGATGGCAGTGGTGGAGTTGTTTGCTCGAAAATTCTTGCACCTGATTTAGATTTAATCAAATGAGCGATCATTCCTCTCTCATGTGCCTGTAATTTTGCAGGACCTTTGCGGGCTTTAGAACATAGCTTATTTTTCCAAGCTGTCGGATTTTTCGTTCTTGTACTCCAAGCATCTAATGAATTCCATAGGTGCGCATGCGTACTTGTTTCATCAAGATTATAAATTATGGGAGTAACACCTTTTTCGTCCCACTGAGCAATAGCTTCATCATCTACACTTTGAAAAGCATATATACTATGGTTCACTTCGTTATTTTGCTGCAAGCCTTCGAGCAAATATCTAACCGGAGGATCATCAGCTGAGTAACCTATAAAAACAGCTACAAACTTTTCCAGTACATTTTTAACAAAAATTCTAGCCCAACCTTGTGCAAGATAAGCGTCTCCAAATTCTGAGCTTGAAAGCACAAACCCATCACTATCAGAGCTAGAGTAGTCCTTCTTCACTTTTCCATGTAAGTGGACTATACCCCAATTATTATCAGCAAATTCAATATGCGGGAGATTTGATCGTGTAACTGACGTAAGTTTCGTATTACAAGCTTCAAACAATAAGTCAAAATTAGTGGTTATTAACCGAGTTTGTCCTCCCTGTAATCGTGCAAGTTTAAGAATTATATTATGCGCAGTAAGATCAGCCTCTCCCTCAGGCAAGAGGCTTCTAGCAACAGAGCCGTTTATGTCATCTCGATCAAAACTTCTCATTAAGCCACTAAAGATATGGTCCGCAGACATAACGCCGCGTGTATGTGGGTCCTTATTTAATTCAGTAAATGTTGAAAAAAGTTTTTTTGCTTTACTATCTTCAGTTGCACCTAGATCAATTATGACCTTCTCAGCTAAATCAGCGAAGCTAGAAAGCTTTGCATGCGCCATCGATACACCCGCTCCACAGAAAAACACCACGTTTCCCTCATCTTGTGCAAATAATAGCTCATCGGGTATATCTGGGCCGTTTTCAATAAAACGCATTTTATAATCCTAATAAATCAACAGTCTAGACGTCCGTTTTGGGTCAATTTCTACCTTTTAAATTTACATATTTGGGGTTAGAGTGAAAGCTCCTATATACCTCAAGTAATACATTTCTATTATTACTCTGCCCCAAAATATCTGTATCCATGGATAGCGAGAAGTCAGAGTACAAGGCAAAAAATTTACGGGAAAGCGGAGTTTGCATAAAGCAAATGAGCATTTAACGTAGATTTTTTAACGCCGTAATCTGGCTTCTCGCGATTCATGGTCATGGTTTGACTACTGAGATCTTGCCGCCCAGAGTTCGCGCCATCACACTCCGATCATACATCGACTCACCAAAAGTCGGTGGCACTTTATACTCACCGACGTTTATGGCTTTAATGCGGTATACAAATTCCTGTACGCTTGAGCCTACACTACCAAAGACTATCATGCGATCTTCGCGTGAATCTACATACTGTGGTTTCCAGCCTGACTGGTTTTCACGTAGTGATTTATCTAACACCACTTCGAAACCACCCGGTAATAAATCAACCACGGCAACATTGTAATGATGCTTGTTATCGAGCGCCCTGACTTTCAGATAAACATAAGCTTCTTCACCTAAGGTGACTTTATCAATAACATCACCTTTTGCATTTCGATATTCACGTTGCACTTCAAGCTGTTGCTTGATGTCTTTTACTGGCAGTGCTTTATCGAAGCCGGCTTCTGTTACCTGGTAGAACAGGTTGTGATCATCTTCCGAATCTATATGAATAGATTTTGCTTGATCAGTAAATGGCATTTGTGGGAATAAGCCCGGTGGAATACCCAGCTCGCGTTTTTCTTTACTTGCCAGTACTTCCTGAATTTTCAGTTTCATTTCTTTTGGCGTACCGGTTGCGGTTGCATAGGTATCCAGTGCAAGAATGACTGAAGCGGATGACAAGGTATTAAAGTGCCCACGTAATACTGGCTTCACTAATTTTTCCAGATCGTCTGCTTCTATGTCTTCTAAGCGATCTTTAAAGTGATACGACAGCACGTAGAGTAAATGTGCATCACGTAACAGGCCGTCGTAAAAATGCTGGTAATCAGTCTGTTGTGGATCGCCTAGTTTCGATTTTTTAATGATTTTATTTGCTTCACTTTCAAGTTGTAACATCTTGTAAGTTGCTGCAATATAAATACCGGTTAAATCTTTTTCCCAGTTTTCCGGCTTCATTTCTTCTGCCAGTTCTTTTCTTAATCCATCGAGCATGCGTGTTGTGACAGTGCCATTACGTGTTAACACATAAATGGCATAGGCTCGGTCACGTGCTTCGGATAAAGAATTAATCGGCCTTGAGGCAAGTTGTTTAAGGAAACTCAGTCCCCGTTGTAATAAATCACGGGGGATGGGATAACCACGCTCATTTGCTTCAGTTAAAAAGTGTAATGCATACACTGATTGATAATTCGAGACATGAGAATTAGCCGACCAGAAACCAAATGCACCTTCTGAGTTTTGTCTGCCACGCAGGATACGTACGATCTGTGACAGGCTTTTTTCTACATCTTTTGTTTTATAGGCAAACTCTGGTCGGTCGCGTAAAACAATGGCTGGGAATGAGCGACTCACTAATTGCTCGGTACACATGTAAGGATAATTACCGAGATAGTTAACTAGTCCACGCGCCATGCCGAGTGGCACTGGTGATGCGGTGACTTCCAGTTTTCTAAAGTGTGGATACATGTCGCGATCGACAGGGACATCGACATTATCATCCTGCAAATAACCACCCGTGACTTTTGTCATAAACGGTACTGCTGGGCGAACACTTAAATCAACCCGGTAACGACTTTTCTTATTGCCATGACTAACAACAAAAGTGAATCGACCTGAACCAAGGACATCATTCGCTTTTATTTTATAACGGGTACTTTGTTCTCGCCCTTCACTGATGGTTAATTTCTGCGTCGTATCGGTTAATACTTTTAGATGTTTAGATGTTTCAAGACGCACTGTCACTGGCGCGTTTTCACCTGACTTCTCAAGGTTATTTGCGACATTAACACTGACACTGAATTCATCACCCGGTGCAACAAAGGTGGGGACATTTGGACTGATAATAAAGTGTCCTCTTACCAGCGTATTATTTTTCGCTACACCAATGGCCTGATCAGCAACGGCAACGGCCATGATGCGTAACTTGCCGTTAAAGTGATCCGGTACTGAGTAAACGACTTCACCTTTACTGCCATCTGTTTCAATAATGCCCGACCAGAATACAACCGGTTTCTTTTGTTTACGTTGGAATGGATTTAAATTTTTACCCAGGGCTTCCATTGCCATA
>JAUWUS010000010.1 GCA_030617815.1 Gammaproteobacteria bacterium | reverse complement strand
GCTTCTTCTTTTATTTCTTCTTCGTTAATTAAATTTGCCGCTTCTTCATCAATGAGTAATTTAAAGGCTTGTTTAATAGGTAGTTTGCGAGTGCGCTTGTTGCGGTTATTACCAAGATTTTGAAACATGCCCTGTAGCTGGCTGGTCATTTCTTCCATGCCAGGAGGTGCCATAATTTCAACACCTATTTGCGGGGCATCAATTTCGATTTCAATTTCTTTCTCATCAAGATCCCCTTCCCGCAGTTTTTTACGAAATTTTTGTCGGGTAGGATTTTCGTTTTGCTCTTCTGCTGCATCATCTGAACTAAAATCGCGTGCTGGAGGCAGTAAAATATCAAGGATGCGTTCTTCAGCAGCATCTTCAGCGCGGCTTTGTACTTGCTCCATTGCTGTTTCGCGAGTGAGTTTGATGGAGATGTCCATTAAGTCACGGATAATGGATTCAACATCACGGCCTACATAACCGACTTCAGTAAATTTAGTGGCTTCAATTTTTAAAAAGGGTGCGCGTGCGAGTTTTGCCAGCCGACGTGCAATTTCGGTTTTACCGACACCGGTCGGCCCGATCATTAAAATGTTTTTGGGTGTGATCTCGTTGCGTAATTTTTCATCTACCTGGCTACGACGCCAGCGATTTCGTAAGGCAATCGCAACCGCACGTTTTGCCGCCGCCTGACCAACAATGTGTTTATCGAGTTCCTGAACTATTTCCTGGGGTGTCATTTGGGACATAATAATTTCGCTTTAAAAATGTGCAATGAGACAGAAAGGTGGGGAGATTAGTATTCCAGCTCTTCCATCACAAAGTTATGATTAGTATAGATGCAGATGTCGCCGGCAATATTCAAGGCTTTTTCAGTAATTTCTTTTGCGCTTAAATCGGTATTGTCATACAGGGCGCGTGCGGCAGATATAGCATAATTGCCGCCAGAACCAATGGCTAGAATGCCTTGTTCCGGTTCTATTACATCGCCATTGCCGGTGATAATGAGCGACGCCGTCTCATCGGCAACCGCGAGCAAGGCTTCTAAACGTCGCAGAGTCCGGTCTGTACGCCAGTCTTTTGCCATTTCGACGGCAGCACGAACCAGTTGCCCGGCATGTTTTTCCAGCTTTGCTTCAAAATACTCAAACAGGGTAAATGCATCAGCGGTACCGCCGGCAAAACCCGCGATAACCTTATTGTCATATAAGCGACGTACTTTGCGTGCGTTGCCTTTCATTACGGTGTCACCCAGGGTGACCTGACCATCCGCACCAATAACAACCTGGTTGCCACGTCGAACAGATAGGACGGTTGTACCTCGATATTGTTCCAAGATGAACTCTCCTTAAAGAGAATATTGCAGAAAAAGCTAAATAATTGAGGTCGCCGATTGTACACCTGTGAGTGTGTCGGAACAAACTAAAACATACTAATTATTGTCTATTCAATGACTTAGCAGGATTTAGATTATTTTGAATCAGCCAGTAAAAAAGGCGGCTAAACAGCCGCCTTTAAAATATACTTTTTTAATTTAAATTTATTCAGGAATGGTTACTGTTAAGCCAAGGATTTGCCATGCTTGCATGCCGTCACGATAGTAGTGAAGTTTTTCTGCCGGGTAACCGTGTTTAAGCAGGCCCTGAATAGCCCGTGGAGATTGACCACACCACATACCATTACACCAGAGTAAAAGTTCTTTAGCATTGCTGAAATTCCAAAATGGATTAGGTTTTTTCTCAATACCTAACAGGTCTTTTAAATCAGTCCAGTATCCGGTTACTGCTATCTTACGTCTTTCTACGCCCAATTTTTTCATTGTTGCGATCAATTTTTTATCATTACGACTTAAAGCAAAAACGGTAAAGGGAATATTAACAGAGCCCGGTATAGTCCCTTTTGCATGCCATGAAGGGGTGCGGGCATCAATCAAAACGCCTTTACTTGTTTTGACGTAATCGTTAATAAATTGAATAACCTCGAGTTCACCGTAAGTTTCAACCCGGGGAGCAACGATCATTGGCTGAATACAAAAAGGGGGGCATTGTCGTGATGTTTTTGTAAATCCACCGGTGAGATGATTGCTTTGATCTTGTATGCGCTCGATGCGAACAGTTTTACCGTTGTGGTCTACGGCTGCGTAAGACATTTTTTGGGTTATATTAACGTCAAGCGCTAAAGTTGTATTGCTTATGGTAAGGAGAGTAAGTGAAATCAATGCTCCTGAAATGTAACTTATTGTATTCATTTTCATTTAATCGTTCTCTTTAGTAAGTTATGTGTTTCTTGTTTTTCGTTTGCACTATATTATTTTTTTGTATTTTTCAATAATTATGCGTTTTGCTGTAGAAAGTTTTTTTGTCTTTGTAAACTCATCAAAAATAAGAATACGTGCGCTTGTGGGGAGCTTGGAATAGATCGCATGACTTGATGGATATTTTGTTCTGATTAATGCTTCAAAGTTGTACATCGAAATTAATGCTTTTTGTATTTCGGCAGAGTTAGAAGTTTGAGACTGTTCACGTTTTTCAGTTTCCAGTAATTCCTGTTTTGCTTTTTCGACATAGTCGGGGCTGTTGACTTCATCAGACAGGCCCTGAAGATAATCATCTGTTATATAGAGATCTTTAGCTTGTGAGATTGATATTAATGAGGCACTGATATAAAAGAGTATGAAAATGATGCCCTGTAAATAAAATCGTTCTTTTTTTGCAGAGGTAAATTTATGTGTCCAAAAAATCATATTTAAGACCTGTTTTTTGTTGTGTCAGTAGTTGAGGTATAGATAACGGCAGATTTAGTGCGTGCTTTAATAAAAGAGGGGAGCTTTATTAGATTGCTAAAAGAATATAGCATATATACTTACAATTTAAAAGCGTATTGAAATGTTGATAAGAACCTCTTTTATAATGCTTAACTTTAGTTATTCATGAACCAATTTTGAAATTTTATTTAAAATATCCTGATTTTCCCAGTCAACACCGCCAAATAAGGCATAACGAATTTTACCTTTTTTATCAATAACATAGCTGGTGGGGAAAGCAAAAACGTCCCAGCGTTTTAAAGCATCGCCATTTTCATCAAATAAAATAGGAAAACTAACCCGAACCTTTGAGTTTAAAAAATGCTCGACGGTTTTTTTGTCCTCAGCCATATTAACGCCCAATATCATAAAAGTTTTAGTTGAAAATCGTTTTTGCAGACGTTCCATTGATGGCATTTCATGAACACAAGGAGGACACCAGCTGGCCCAGAAATTAACTAAAACAACTTTCCCTTTTAAGGCTTTAAGATCGACTACTTTATTATTAAGGTTTTTTAGTATTAACTCTGGCGGTATTGGATTGCCGCGGAATAGTGTTAACTTCCGTTCTTTTTTTCCTGTTGTGATTTTTACTGCTTCATTATTTTTTGTAGTGACATTATTTGGTTGGCGTTTTTTATAAGGTAATGATGTCAGATATTTAGCCGCGCGTTTTAATGCAGCAGGAAGTTTAGTACTCATTTTATTTTCATAATCATCAGCATCAGGTCGAAAATAATAACGATCACGCACACCTTTTATTCTTTGTACAAAAACATCACTACCACTTTTTTCCAGCGCAGGAATAGTTTGTTCCAGTTTCCAGTACCAGGGAGATTTTTTTGGTTGCATAATAAAAAGGGGTAAATTAGTTTGTTTTACAATATCGAACAATTTTCCTTTTATACCGGGCTCAGGCGTGGCAACAAAAAATTTGGGGCTCATGAGAATAACACCGGCAAGTGCGTGACCATTTTTATTTTCTCTTTGCCAGTGTTTAGCGCCTTTTAAAACAGGCAAGCTGCCTCGCCCGGTTGTAACGGGAATAATTTTTTTACCTGTTTGTTTAAATGCGTATTCAATGAGCTCACTAATATCCGTGTCCGGGATAAGATCCATGCTACTACTGGCAACGGGGAGAAAATGAGCGGCAAACAGATCAATACGCCAGACTTCAATATTATTTTTAGCAAGCTGTTTGGCAATTTCATGCTCAACTTTTTGTGGGCCCGCTTCGGAGTAAAGCCAGAGGAATAATGTATCAGCTTGATTTTTATGCTCACCAGAGACTTTATAGATAGTAAATTCAATTTCAGTATCTGTATTTATTGAAAGCGTATGTGTTTCTTCTGCGTAAATACAACGCGGGTTAAAACTTACTATTAGCAATGTTAAAAAGAATAAAAGCTTAAATTTTAAGAAATAATGTATTTGCATGTTTGAAATTATATGTTTTGCCCTTAGTATTTAGGTAAGGCAATATTCTATCTTATTTTGGGAGTAACAAATGAAAAAATGGCAATGCGTAGTGTGTGGTTTTATTTATGATGAAGTAGCAGGTTTACCTGATGAAGGCATTGCTGCAGGTACTGCCTGGGCGGATATCCCGGATGACTGGGTTTGTCCTGATTGTGGTGTAGGAAAATCAGATTTTGAAATGGAACAAACGAATTAATAGTATGGAAGCTGATTTTCCTATTATTATTATCGGTAGTGGTCTTGCGGGATACAATGTTGCGCGTGAATTTCGTAAATTAAATACAACCGCAGAGTTGCTGATCATTGCGGATGACGCAGCTGATTTTTATTCCAAACCGATGCTGTCCAATGCGCTGGTAAAAAATAAAATGGCGCATGAGTTACCGATGGCCAATGCTGAAAAAATGGCCGGTGATCTAAATGCCAAAATTTTAAAACATACCCGCATCAACAAAATTGATCCGGAAAATCATGTTGTTTTTACTTCAGATAACAAAGCTATCGAATACAGCCAGCTGGTACTCGCACTGGGTGCATCTTCAATACAGCTACCCATTGCAGGTAATGCCGCTGATAAAATTTATACCGTTAACGATCTTGCCAGTTATGCTGAATTTAGAGAAGCCATTGCTAATAAGAAAAAAGTGGTGATTATCGGAGCTGGATTAATCGGTTGTGAGTTTGCCAATGACTTAGTGCTATCAGATTATGATGTTTCTATTTTGGATCTGGCTGACTTGCCATTGAATAGATTATTGCCTGAGCAGGCGGGTGAATTTTTGAAAGCCGCATTAGCTAAACAGGGCGTTAACTGGTTGCTGGGAGAAAAAACGAAACAAATTAATTTTGCAGAATCAGTTTTTAAAGTTGATTTAGAAAATGGCACAAGCTTTGAAGTTGATGTTATTTTATCTGCGGTTGGTTTAAGGCCTAATAGTCAACTGGCAAAAGAAGCAGGGATCGAGGTTAATAATGGTATTGTTGTTAATAAAAATCTTGAAACGAACAAAAAAGATATATTCGCTTTAGGTGATTGTGCTGAAGTCGCAGGTTTATTCTTACCTTTTGTTATGCCTTTAATGCACTCTGCACGCGCGTTAGCAAAAAGTTTAAATGGCGATAAAACAGAAGTCACTTATCCGGCAATGCCGGTATTGGTTAAAACGCCCACTTGTTCAGTTGTTGTGGCACCACCGGCTAATGGTATTGAAGGTGAGTGGATCATTAAGAAAGATAAGGCGGGCGTTAATGCGCAGTATTTTGATAAAAATGGAAAGCTACAGGGTTTTGCACTGGTCGGAGAAGCGATAGCGGATAAACAAAAGTTAACTAAAGAATTACCTGTGGTTTTGGCATAACCTGTTATTGGCAAGAAAAATGAAGTCTAATTTTTGTTGTTGTCACTTAAAGCCGCAATCCAATGTCAGATTTTGTTAGAATAGATAAATGGATGTTTCTTACATAATTGACCCCTTAAATGATGCACAGCGGCAAGCGGTGTGCGCCCCCCTCTCAAATATTCTGGTTTTAGCTGGTGCCGGTAGTGGTAAAACCCGCGTACTGGTGCATCGTATCGCCTGGTTAATGCAAGCGGAAAATGTTTCGCCGTACGGTATTTTAGCAGTGACCTTTACCAATAAAGCAGCCGCAGAAATGCGCGGTCGCATCGAAAATCTATTGGGTATGCCTTCAAGTGGTATATGGGTAGGGACTTTTCATGGCATTGCGCATCGTTTATTGCGGGCACATTGGAAAGAGGCGGAGTTACCGCAAACCTTTCAAATTATGGACTCTGAGGATCAGCATCGTGCCTTAAAACGTGTCGTGCGTGAAATGGGTCTGGATGAAAAACGTTGGGTGCCACGGGAAGCGCAGTGGTGGATCAACGCGCGTAAAGACGAAGGCTTGCGCCCGGACAATATCGAACATAAAAATGATACCTTTCTGCGGCACATGGTTGAAATATATCGTGAGTACGAAGCCATGTGTCGACGTAATGGTTCGCTTGATTTTGCCGAGTTATTACTGCGCGCTTATGAGTTATGGGTAAAACGTCCCGATGTATTGCAACACTATCAACAACGCTTTCAAAATATTCTGGTGGACGAGTTTCAGGACACCAATACTATTCAGTATGCATGGATTAAAATTCTTGCCGGTAATAACGCAAATGTATTTGTCGTCGGTGATGATGATCAATCTATTTATGGCTGGCGTGGCGCACAAATTGAAAATATTTATAAGTTTGCAAAAGATTATAAAAATGCCTCTAATTTTCGTTTAGAACAAAATTATCGTTCAACCGGAAATATTCTCGGTGGAGCCAATGCCCTGATTGCGAATAATACTGATCGTATGGGTAAAGAGTTGTGGACCGATGGCAGCGATGGTGAACTGATTGAAATTTATAGTGCCTTTAATGAAACAGATGAAGCACGATATATTGTCGATAAAATTACTGCATGGACTGATCAAGGTGGATTGCGAAGTGAAAATGCTATTTTGTATCGTTCCAATGCACAATCGCGCGTGCTTGAAGAAGCGTTAATGCTGGCCGGTACACCTTATCGTATATATGGTGGATTAAAATTCTTTGAACGCCAGGAAATTAAAGATGCTCTGGCTTATTTACGTTTGTTAGCAAACAAAAGTGATGATGCATGCTATGAAAGAATTGTTAATGTGCCGACCAGGGGCATCGGTAATAAAAACGTTGATTTAGTCAGAAGTAAAGCACGTGCTGATGACATATCAATGTGGCAGGCAACTATACAATTAATAGAGCAAGGTGAGATAACCTCACGCGCATTAAGCTCGTTACAGCAATTTATTGATTTAATGTCAGAGATGGAAGTCGATTTAAATAAAATGGAATTGTTTGAACAAATTGAACACGTTATTCACCATAGCGGATTGATTCCGCATTATGAAAAAGAAAAAGGTGAGAAAGGTCGTAGCCGAATAGAAAATCTGGATGAGCTGGTGAATGCCGGTCGTAGCTTTGAACAAGATGATTGGGAAGAATCTGAATTAGATAAGATGTCCGCGTTTTTATCACACGCATCATTAGAAGCCGGTGAAGGTCAGGCGAATGAAGGTGAAGACAGCGTACAACTTATGACATTACATTCCGCTAAAGGATTAGAATTTAAACAGGTTTTTTTATCTGGCCTGGAAGAAGGCTTATTTCCGCACAGTCGTTCATCAGAAGAAAGTGGCCGCTTGGAAGAAGAACGCCGGCTTTGTTATGTTGGCATGACCCGGGCAATGGAAAAACTCACCATCAGCCATGCAGAAAAAAGACGTTTATACGGCGAAGAAAAATATGCACCTCCGTCACGTTTTATCACAGAAATCCCCGATGAATTTACCCAGCAAGTGCGTATGCAAGGCAGCGCTACACCGGTATCAGGTTACCAGGCAAGTTATTCTCATGTAACCAAAGCAAAAGCCGTGCAAGAGGCTGCGCCAGTTCAACTCGGGCAACGTGTTTGCCATAAAAAATTTGGCGAAGGTGTCGTGTTAAATTATGAAGGTGAAGGTCGCCATGCACGGGTGCAGATTAACTTTGATGATTTGGGAAGTAAGTGGTTAGTAATGGAATATGCGAATTTGATTGTTTAATGTTGTTATGCCCGTTTTCGGACGGGCGGCCGAACCGGTGGCTGACCGGTAGCAGGTATCTTTCTTTTGCTTGTCCAAAAGAAAGGCACCAAAGAAAAAGACACTCGGAGACTTGTTGGGATTTTTAATCCCAATTCCCCCGCATCAAAAGAAAAACAGGCGCTGCGCGAACTCGGGTGATGCTCCGCATTATTTCGCCCTCAAACAAACGCTTGCTATGATCCTGTTTTATTTTTGATGCTCGGCTGCGTCTAACGAGATTGATCCACTTAGTTGGTATATTTGAGTTTCATGGAGTTAGGTTTTGTCCATGTTAATTTTATTGTTAGGGTAGTTTCCCTAGAATTGGTTGAAACTTTAAAAAACTTTTATCATAGTTTTTTTCCCATGGAAAAAGCCCCGCTTTATCTGGCCAAATCATTTGTAGAACAGGGTAAGGTTTCTGCATTGAGCCATAAAACCAGCTCGCATAACCTAAATACTCTCCATAGTACTCAAGTGAAACAGGAATAAAAGCGATATTAAGTCCTTCAGCCATGTCGGCGTATTTCTTGTAGGGTTCTATTTTTTCTTTTGCTCCAGCTATCTTTATAGCTGCTATATTTAGCAGTTGTTGTGATATTTCCGGCTTTAAACCAACAACTAAAATTTCAGGATGATTAAATTTATAGAAATGCCCAATTGTGAAAGCGAAACTAGGTAGTTTACCTTCGGCATTAATATGCACATTATGCCAGCCAACGTCTTCTAGTTGCTTAAATAAATTTTTATCATATTCGCTCTCTGCAGATGGCAATTGAAAATTGTTTGGTATTGCATTTTCAAATTCAGATGCCATGACTTCACCTAAGAGGAAAGTTAGTAAAATAAAGCTAAGGGATGCCTTGTTATACCGCATTTTTAGTAGCTTCAAATATTATAGTCGCAATATATGAACCTATTGCACCTAAGATTATTGCGGAGATTGCAGATATTATTAAAGACCAAATAGGATGTTTTTTAACAAAAGATAATATTCTGAAGGATAGTGGTTTTTTAATTCGTATTATTTCATTTTGTGCACTATTTATAATTTCATTAGATACTTTTTCATTTCTTAATCGCTCTATACAATTAGGGCAAATTATAGGTTCATGACATGAATATACAACATCAGTTTTAATTCCATTCATATCGAATAAACAACCACGAGTTTCATCGTGGGTGAAATTTGTGGTCTCTTCATTTAATGGTATTCTTTCTCTGCTTCTTTTATATAAAAATGTATATGCGTATAAAAGACGAAGAATTATATTTTTGAGAGGTATATTTGAATAATGCAATATTTCTTTCATTTCATGAAAAGTAAAAACAACTCTATTATTACTAAGGCGCCGGGAGTAATAATTTTGTTCTAGCGGTACATTTACTATTGAGATCAGAAAATCTCCTTCGAACTGGTTAGGTAATTGTTTTTCTAAACTAGAATCGCTAAAAACCCATCCATCAGTATCAGAGTTTATATTGAGAGAGTAGTTTTCTATTTCTCCGACAATAGAAAAGATATCTGATTTCCAGTTTTTAATTTCCTGTTCATCAAACTCTCTAGGCATATAACCTATGATTGCAACACTTATTTTTAATTTACCCATGAATTTTCCATTTCGATATAACGATTAAGCTCAGTTGACCCAAAAGCAAGCAAAGCGCCGCTTTTGGTGGGCAACAGGAGTGCTTTGTTATACAAATTATTTTCTATTTCCATAATGCATCAATATGAAAAATATTAATAAATTTATTCCAAATGGAAATAAGCCAAAGCCAATCCATGAACCCCATGATGGTGGTATAAAGTAACCTCCAAGTCCCATTATTAGCGCAAGTGCAAGAGTACCACCAACTATACTTGATGCATCTGTATCTTTACGTAAGTATGCCGGTATAAAAAATAAACAAAATAACAACCAAGGTGATGCTGCTAATAATGCCTGCTTTAATTCTATTGATAGTTTTGTACCAAGGTAAATAGAAGTATTTTCAATGTTTGTTATAGTTTTTAACCCTTTAAGGATATTATTTTTAATTTCTTTTGATTCTGAATCTGAAAATTTTAATATTTCGACTTCTTTAAGAATAGATAATGATCTTTCATATTTTGAAAGTTGATTTGTTGCAGTTTGTGACTCATATAATAAGAATATTACAATTAATATAACAATAAGGCTCATAAATATTACGAGTCTTTTCCATGTAAAATCAGTTGAAAATTTTTCTATAAAGTCAAAAACTGGTTGTAACATAGTATTCTCTTTATTGTGTATAATTAGTTGATAGAAAGCCATCTAAGGCTACTTATTTTTTTATAATATACACCCTTTAATACTCACTATTTAAATATTTAAGGGAAAAAATAATATAAATTATGTTTCAGCACATAAGTTGTTTGTGGAACATTCCCATTGGCGCAGCCGAGACGCACAGTATGTAATGGGATTAAGCGAGCACTGTTTGAGCGCGATCAATGCGGAGCATAGCGCGAGTTGCGCAGCGCCCATTACATGCGAGCATCGAGGGTAACCGAGTAAAACGAGGTCAAGCCTCTGGGTGTCTTTCTTTTTGGTTACTTTTGCTTGGACAAGCAAGAAAAAGTAACTTGTTGTCGGTCAACCACCGACATAATAAATTTAAATAGATTCCCGCTTTCGCGGGAATGACACAACTCTAGTTATAGGTAATTCCATCAACCTCACCCGCAACAATAATCTTCTTACTATCAATAGTCGCCTGAGGTTTACCAAGGTAATGACCTTGTGCAAAATCAACACCGTATTTTTTTAGTAGCTGTAAAGTTTTTTCATTTTGCACAAATTCAGCAATGGTTTGTTTGCCGAGTGCATGCGCAACCTGGTTCATGGATTGCACCATGGCACGATCAACTTTTGAGGTGTCGAGTGTTTGTACAAAAGAGCCATCAATTTTAAGTTTGTCGACCGGTAGATTTTTTAAGTAAGCAAAAGAGCAGAAGCCGGAACCAAAATCATCTAATGCAAACTGGCAACCCATGTCTTTTAGTTTTGTGATAAATGTTTTAGCAGCGGATATATCTGCGATAGCGGCTGTTTCAGTAATTTCAAAAGTTAAACTGGTGGGCTCTAATCCGGTGTTGTCCAGGATGCCTTGTATCATGGGCAGCAGCTCTTTGTCTTCGAAGGCGCGACCGGAAAGATTAATTGAAAAACAAATATTTTTATTTTCTTCATGCAGTTTAACCAGCGCATGCATGGAACGGCTTACGGTCCAGCGATCAACATGATTAATTAAACCAAAGCGTTCAGCGGCAGGAATAAAACCACCGGGTAGAATGCGTTGACCATCATCCAGATTCATTCTTAATAACACTTCATAGTCTTTAATGATTCCATCACTAATGGAGACAATAGGCTGATAAACTAAAGAAAAGTGATCATTTTCATAGGCGTTTCTAACACGGCTTGCCCAGCCCATGTCTTCAGCCATGTCGTCGAGTTGTTTATTAGCTGGGTCATAAACATGAAAACAATTTCGCCCTTCTGTTTTGGCAATATTGCAGGCTATATCAGCGTGGGACAAAGCACTTTCGGCTGATACGGTTTGGTCGTTGATTAGCGTGATACCCATGCTGCAGGTAATATTAAATAACTGGCTCTTTGAGAAGAAGCGATAAGACTCAAAAAAACCTAATAAATTATTCGCAACAACATCAATATTTTGTTTATTAGTGTCATAAAGAAGAATGGTAAATTCATCACCGCCAAAGCGTGCCAGTGAATCACCTTCACGCAATTTATCTTTTAATAACTGGCTGACTTCAATCAGAAGCTCGTCTCCGGCTGCGTGGCCAATGGTATCGTTTACATATTTAAACTGATCAAGATCGAGATAAATTAATGCGCAGGTTTCGCCGCTACGGGTTAATCGAGGAATTAAACATTCTAGTTCTTCCTGAAAAAAACTGCGATTTTTTAATCCAGTTAACTTATCGTGTTGTGCCTGATAAGTAAGTTCATTCTCATAGGCTTTTTGTTTTGTGATGTCTCGTGCAGTACCTGTTATGTATTGAACTGTTTTATCAGGGCCGATATGTGGGTATGCATTAAAGCTCATGTATCGGGTTTGACCATCTTTATCTACATGTCTTGTTTCATAACCGAGTAATTCATTACCTTTGATGACAGACTTAAACGCTTGTTCATCACGCGCTTTTGAGTCATCGGCTTGTAGCATAGTGAGGGGTTTGTTTAATAGTTCTTCAGCTGTATAGCCATAGATATGTTGTACCGCATCATTAAGGTAAGTCCAGTTCCCCCTGGTATCCATACTCCAGACTAAATCATGTGCCGTGACAACCAGGTTACGATAGCGCTCTTCGGCCTGTTGTAGCATGACCTGCGTTTCTTTACGTTCAGTAATATCACCAACAAGCAAAATATAATAAAGCGCGTCATCCATTTGCATTTGGCTAATGCGTATGGAGAGTATTAATTTATCGCCTTTCCGATTTGATGCTTCAATTTCCTGATGACTAATTTTTTTCTCGCGGTTTTCTTTTGGTAAGGTGACGTTAGGTAAAAGCCATGACAAATTTTGATGGAGAATTTCATGGCCGCTAATAGCAAAAAGTTGTTCAGCGGCAGGGTTGAACATTTCAATCTGCTGCTCTTCATTTATAACAATAATGCCTTCAGCGGCATGCTCAACGATTGCCTGTACATACTTGTCTTGATCACCTAAGCGATGGAATAAATGACTTAAAGTTTGCACTAAAAAACCAATTTCATCATTTGAGTGTGGTTGTAATTGTTTTGCTAAATCCTGATGGCTGGTTGCGCCCGTATTTGCCGCGACCATTTCGACCGGTTTTAATGATTGCGTCAGGCTGCGATAAGCAACCATGGTTGAAAGAATGGCGGCAAAGCCCATTAACGCCCAGGCAAGAACAACTTCAAGTGAAACAAAACCGGTTTGCCACCAGTAGTATTTTAATAAAATGGATGTTGTTAAAAGCGGAACATAGGCGCCAACCAATATCATTTTACTGCCCATGCTTACCTGAACATGGGATAAACCGGTATAGCGTGTGAGTTTGCCAAGAGTCGATAAGCCATCAAGATAACCTGGCAAGCCAACTAATATAGTAATGGTGAGCTGTATTAACATGAACTCCAGCAGACTTGATACGCTCACTATTTGACCAGACGCCTGTAAAAACCAGTGATGCACAGTGGGTATGGTTAAAACATAGAGTAAAAAAAACATCCAGTAGCGGTTGCCAAAGCTTTGTAATTGCGCGGTAAGATCGTCAGGCAAAAAGTTATTATCAGGATGCTGAAGTTTCCATTTAATAACGGGTTGTAGAAAACTTTTAAAGTGAATGGCGCACCACAGCAACAGGCTGCTATAAATAGCGATTAAAACAATACCTGAATCGCCGGTTAGCAGGCTTTTAAGTTCGGCCATATCAAAAAAACCTGCCGTGGTGTAACCAATGACAGGTGTTAAGGCAAAGCTAAGCAGGGTGACAATAAATAATCGTCGTTGTATGAGCAAAAGTGCCTGTTTCATTTTATTATTATTATATTTTTATTAGTTAATGAAGAATTAAGCCCTTTTAAAGCTGAGTAATATCATGTCAGAATCAGGGTCTTGTTTCTATATAAAAAATGCTTAACTCGCAATTTAAGAATTCACTAATGTTATTGTTTAGTAATGTAATCAAACTGTAAAAAGGAAAGGTCATGAATAAACGTGATTTAGTTAAAAAATTGGGCGTCAGCTTATTGCTTGTTGGCATGGTGATAACAGCCGGTTGTTCGCAGAAGGATGAGGTTACGAGCGAAAAAGAAAAGGCGGTAAAAATTTATAAGTGGAAAATGGTAACGACCTGGCCAAAAAACTTTCCCGGGCTTGGAACGGGCGCAAATAATGTTGCCGAACTGATAACAAAAATGAGTGGCGGCCGAATCACGGTAAAAGTGTACGGGGCAAAAGAATTAGTGCCTGCTTTTGAAGTGTTTGATGCGGTCTCACGCGGTACCGCAGAAATGGGACATGGTGCGGCGTATTACTGGAAAGGCAAAAACGAAGCCATTCAGTTTTTCTCAACCGTGCCTTTTGGTTTAACTGCTCAGGAAATGAATGGCTGGTTATATCACGGTGGTGGTTTAAAACTCTGGACCGAAGTGTATGCACAATATAATTTAGTACCGGCAGCGGCAGGTAATACCGGTGTACAAATGGGCGGCTGGTTTAATAAAGAAATTAACTCACTCGCTGATCTTAAAGGATTAAAAATGCGTATCCCCGGTTTAGGCGGTGAGGTCTTTAAGCGTGCAGGCGGTACGCCGGTTAATTTACCCGGCGGTGAACTTTATACTGCGTTACAAACCGGTGCTCTGGATGCAACAGAATGGGTTGGTCCTTATAATGATCTGGCTTTTGGTTTTTATAAAGTAGCGAAATATTATTATTACCCTGGCTGGCATGAGCCCGGCACGACACTTGAAGCGATCATTAATAAAGAAGCGTTTGATGCTTTGCCAGAAGATTTACAGGAAATTGTATTAAGTGCTTGCAAGATAGTGAACCAGGATATGTTAGCGGAATACACTGCACGAAATAATGCGGCATTAAACACGCTGGTTAATGAGCATAAGGTTCAGTTGCGTGCTTTCCCGGATGATGTATTAAAAGAGTTACGGAAAATTTCAGATGAAGTGGTTGCGGAGTTAGCAGGTAAAGATGAAACAGCAAAACGTATTTATACTTCGTTTAAAAAATACCGTGAGCAGGTCAATGACTGGCATGAGATTTCTGAGAGAGCTTTTATGCGGGCACGAACTTTAAAATAAATTAATCGTTACTGATATAAAAAAGCGGTACCAAAATAAAGTTGGTTCCGCTTTTTTTATTGTTAATGAAACTAATATCTAACAGCCGGTGTTTCAATCGATAAGCCATTGCCTCGAGAGTGAAGATAAAGTTCAAGGTTGATGAGTTCATCTGAACCCTTGTCGAAAGGTTCGGCTCTGAATGAACGGAAACATTCTTCTAAACGACCATGCAGACTAGTCATTTTCCCACTTCCTAGTCGATATAAAGGAAATCCATTGCTGTGCCCCTGACTTAGAACTTGTCCTCTTAATCGCTGCCCGGCAAATTGATCATGACATACCGCACAAGCCATATTCATTTGTCCGAAACGAGTGTTGTAGAGCTTTTTGCCTTTTTCATAAAAAGGTTTTAGTGGTCCCGTTATATCAACGTTAACTTTTTCACCACGAGCCAGGTATCGGACAAAGGCTTCAATTTCTACCAGATCAGTACAATCATAAACATAGGGAACATTATCCAGGTATTCCTCACCGCAAAAGTTTACCTGTTCTTGCAGAGTGAAGGGTTTTTCATATTCTTTATTGTAAATAGGGTAGCTGGCAATTTTTTTCAGATTAAATTTACTGCCATTTTCACCATGACATGTGGCGCAGGTTTTATCATTAACCCCGGCCCTGTGAAATTCTACACGTCCTTCTTCTACCGCAGTCATACCTGGGTTAGCAAAATCATCATTTTGCATTTCACGTGTTGCCGGTGTTAGGTATTCAGAACCGGATTTTAGTTCGCGTGCACTTATTGAGTTAAAAAATAATATTGGAAGTAAGAAAATAAATATTAAGTATTGTTTGTGACTAATCATATTCTACTCACTTATTTCAGAGTCATTAGATAGGCGATGACATCTTCAGTTTCTTGTGCAGTTAACACCGGTTTGCCCCAGAAATTATCATCAACCCGATTGTTCTCTTTAGGATTTTTATAAAAACCCGGCATGATAGTGACTGGATTAATTTTTTGTTCATCTGCAACACGTAAACGGATTTGTCCTTTATTTAATCGAGAAGCTATGCCCTGTAATGGCGGTCCAACTGTGCCATGAAAAGATTCTTCAGGAATAGGTAGACTATGACAGGCAAGACAGTTGCCTTTATCTTTGTTAATAACAATTTTTCGACCGCGTTGAATATTTCCAGTAAAGCCACCTAAAGGTGACTTAATCGCATAGTTTTCTATTTTCCAGGGGTAAAAAATTTGTTCAGCAAAAGAAGGTGAAAAGGTATCGATAGACAGTAATGAAAAAACGATAACAAACACAGCGTATTTACTTACAGTAATTTGCATTGTTGTTACATTCCCTATTTATAAAGATTAAATATGTTTTATATATTTTTAATTATAGTTTTTATAAGGGAGAACTCAAATATTATTATTTCAATTCAGTTATATGGTAATTTTGAGGTTTAAGATTCTTTTAAATCTAAACAAACTGAATTAATGCAATAGCGTAAGCCGGTGGGTTGCGGGCCGTCAGGAAAAACATGCCCGAGGTGAGAGCCACAATTTTGGCAATGTACTTCAGTACGAGACATGCCGAGTGTGTTATCAGTGGTTTCTTCTACGGCATCTTTGTTAATGGCCTGAAAATAACTGGGCCAGCCGGTACCTGAATCAAATTTTGTTGTTGACGAAAACAAAGCTTCGCCACAACCTGCGCAGACATACGTGCCTTCTGTTTTACAGTCTGCATATTTGCCGCTGAAGGGACGTTCAGTGCCATGCTGACGCATTACTTGATACTGCTCGGGAGAGAGGCATCCTTGCCATTCCTGTTCTGATTTTTCAGTTTTATTTGACACGTTTTGTTATTGCGTTTTTTTAGCGTTGTTTACCAGCATTTGTTTGTTTTTTTCTTCAATCGAAGCAATCAGTGCATCAATACCTTCTGTTTTGAATTGTGTTGCAAAGTTATTTTTATAGGTGGTGATCATGCTAATCCCTTCAACGGAGACATCATAAATCTTCCAGCCTTTTTTAGTGAGATGCATGCGATAGCGCATGGGAATGGGCTGACCAGAGTCGACTTGTATTTCGGCCCTTATGGTGAGTGATTTATCACCCTCTTTAAGAACAATTGGGAAATAGCGAATAAGGTTTTCATTTAAGGCCTTATCACTTCCATCTAAATATTCCGATAATGCAGAGGAATAAAAGCGTAAAAGTAAAAGGCGAAATTGACGAATAAATCTAATTTTTTGCTGTTTTTCTGCACGTCGCCAGTATTTACCCATGACCATTTTGGATGCGGCAATAAAATCGAGATGAGGAAGAATAATGTCTTCAACCAATGATTTTAGTTTATCGGGTGAGTTTTGAATTTCAGTGCGATTATTGTTAATTGAGCGCAGCATTTCTTGTGTGGCAGCCTTAATCATTTCATCGGGAGGCTGGATGTCAGGATTAGCTGTGGCCAGGCTATTCGAGATAAATAGCAGGCTAAAAATAAACAAAAATAATCTATTTTTTATTGTTGTTTGAATAGCGGACATAATATGCTCCAATTTGGTGTTTTTACTGTAATTATCTGGTTTTGCAGCATTCGTGCAATGGTCTCTAATATTATATAGTAGCAAAGATATTACTAGGACAAGCATCACTTAAATTAGTTTAATCAGGAGTTTATTGTGTCATCTACTGAAACTGGACGGGGTCATTTTTCTCAGGTTCGTATGCGCCGAATGCGCCGTGACGATTTTTCTCGCCGTTTAATGCGGGAGAATTCACTGAGCGTGGATGACCTGATTTACCCGGTTTTTGTGCTGGAAGGTAAGGGCCAGCGTGAAGAGGTAGCCTCCATGCCGGGTGTTGAGCGACTCTCTATTGATGAGTTGTTGAAAGATGCGAAAGAAATTGTCGCCTTGGGTATCCCGGCTATTGCCCTTTTTCCAGTGACCCCCGATGCTGCTAAATCGCTGGATGCGGCAGAAGCTTATAATCCGGATGGCCTTGCGCAACGTGCGGTACGGGCTTTGAAAGAAATGGTTCCGGATTTGGGGGTAATTACAGATGTGGCACTCGATCCCTTCACCACCCATGGTCAGGATGGCCTGATTGATGAGTCTGGTTATGTGATGAATGATGAGACGGTGGAAGTTCTGGTTAAGCAGGCCTTGTCGCATGCGAAAGCGGGTGCAGATGTGGTGGCACCTTCCGATATGATGGATGGTCGCATTGGCCAGATCCGCAAAGCGCTGGAAAATGCCGGTTTTATTCATACCCGTATTTTGGCGTATTCCGCAAAATATGCCTCTAGTTTTTATGGCCCTTTTCGCGATGCGGTGGGTTCATCGGCAAATTTAGGCAAAGGCAATAAAAACAGTTACCAAATGGATCCGGCTAATAGCGATGAGGCATTGTGGGAAGTCTCACTGGATTTAGATGAAGGTGCCGATATGGTGATGATTAAACCAGGTATGCCTTATCTTGATATTGTACGTAGAATTAAAGATGAGTTCGGTGCGCCGACTTATGTGTACCAGGTGAGTGGTGAATACGCGATGTTAAAAGCCGCTTCTGATAATGGTTGGTTAGATGAAAAAGCTGTCGTTATGGAATCTTTATTAGCTTTTAAACGTGCCGGTGCGGATGGCATTCTGACCTATTTTGCCAAGTCTGCAGCAAAGTGGTTAAAAGAAAACCAGTAGTAATTTACTCAGGTTTTACTTAAGTTATTAATAATATTATCTAAATTTAAACCACAAAATTAATTGCCATAAATCTGTCACAAATGGTTTTTAATTGTGTGGGCTCTTTGTATACTTCGCGCCATACGAAGTATAAATATTGGTACTGAAGGCAGTACCAAAACAAGAGGAAAATGTATGGCACGCACAACCATTTCGAGTCTATTTGGCTCATCTCCCGTCGCTCCTTTGCAATCTCATATGGCAAGTGTTCAAGAATGTATCGTAGAGCTTGTTCCTTTTTTTAAAGCAGTTTTAAAAGAGGACTGGACTGAAGCAAAAGCACAACAAAAGAAAATTGCAAAGCTTGAAAATGAAGCAGACAAGTTAAAGAAAAAACTTCGCCTGCAACTTCCAAAAAGTTTATTCATGCCGGTCTCTCGACGCGACTTACTCGAAGTTTTGACTATGCAAGATAAAATTGCCAATAAAGCTAAAGACATCGCGGGTATTATCATTGGTCGCAAAATGACTTTCCCCAAAGAAGTCAGTGAAAAACTCATTGATTTTGTTAAGCGTTGTATTGATGCTTCCAGGCAAGCACAAAAAGCCATTAATGAACTTGATGAACTGGTTGAAACCGGTTTCAGCGGTCGTGAAGTAAAACTGGTTCAGGAAATGATTAAAAAATTAGATGATATCGAATCAGATACGGATAAGATTCAGGTAAAAGTTCGAGCTGAACTATTTAAAAAGGAAAAGGACTTACCGCCGGTAGATGTGATGTTTATGTATCGCATTATTGATGGTATTGGAGATCTGGCGGATTTGTCACAGCGTGTTGGCAGTCGTTTAGAACTCATGCTGGCGCGTTAAGGGAGAGCAGTTGTGGAATTAATTACTTCATACGGAACAATCTTCCTTATCCTGGCGTGTATTTTTGGTTTATTTATGGCCTGGGGTATTGGTGCAAACGATGTTGCCAATGCAATGGGTACATCAGTAGGCTCAGGTGCAATCACCATTAAACAAGCTGTATTGATTGCGGCTATTTTTGAATTTGCCGGTGCTTTTCTCGCCGGTGGTCAGGTTACTAAAACAATTCGTAAAGGCATTATTGATGCGGAGTTGCTTTCAGCAACACCAGAACTATTAGTCTACGGTATGTTGGCTTCATTGCTCGCTGCGGGCATCTGGTTGTTGGTGGCATCACGCTTTGGCTGGCCTGTTTCAACTACACACACGATTGTTGGTGCGATAGTCGGTTTTGCTGCAGTGGGCATTGGTGTTGATGCTGTGCACTGGGGCAAGGTTGGTACGATTGTGATGAGCTGGGTGATCTCTCCCGCTTTAGCCGGCGCCGTATCTTATTGGTTATTCCGCAGTGTACAAAAATTTATACTCAATAGGGATGATCCGTTTGAAAGTGCTAAACAGGTTGTGCCTTATTACGTTTTTCTCACCGGTTTTATTATTGCTTTAGTGACTATGTTTAAAGGTTTGAAACATGTTGGTCTTGAGCTTACTCCTGTACAAAATTATAGCGTCGCATTGACCTTTGGTTTAATCATTATGTTTATTAGTATGGTATCCATTCGTAAACTTAAAATAGATCCTGAAGCCGACAGAGATTTCCACTTTGCCAATGTAGAACGTGTCTTTGGTGTGCTTATGGTAGTAACAGCTTGTGCCATGGCATTTGCACATGGTTCGAATGATGTAGCAAATGCGATTGGCCCGGTTGCGGCTATTGTTGGTATTGTACAAAGCGGTGGTGAGATTGCACAAAAATCAATTTTACCTGTTTGGGTTTTGATTTTAGGTGGCGCAGGTATTGTTACCGGTTTATTAATGTATGGTCGTCGCGTTATGGCTACCATTGGAAAAAATATTACTGAACTGACACCGAGTCGTGGTTTTGCAGCAACACTTGCAGCAGCAACAACGGTTGTATTTGCGTCAGGCACCGGCTTACCGATTTCAACTACACATACTTTAGTGGGTGCAGTGTTAGGTGTTGGTTTGGCGCGTGGTATTGGAGCACTTAATTTAACAGTGGTGCGTACCATTTTCCTTTCATGGATTGTTACTCTGCCTGCTGGAGCTCTAATGTCGATTTTCTTCTTCTTCACACTGAAAGGTATCTTTAGCTAAACCGTGAAAGATATTTTCGACTTTGGTAAAAAGATTGATGACTATGCTGTGATGGGCAATCCCATCTCGCATAGTAAATCACCCTCTATACATACTTTATTCGCAGAACAAACTCAGCAATCTGTTTTATATACGGCAATCCATGTTGATCTTGGTGGTTTTAAACAAGCCGTGGGTAACTTTGTGGCAAGCGGCGGTAAAGGTTTAAACATCACTGTACCGTTTAAACAGGAAGCGTGGGAATTAGTTAGCTCACGCAGTGAGCGTGCCGAACGTGCCGGTGCAGTGAATACCATTAAAATTGAAAACGATCAGTTATTTGGTGATAACACGGATGGTGTCGGTTTGGTTAATGACTTAACTATTAATCACGGCATTGAATTAAAAAATAAAAATATTTTATTGATGGGTGCAGGTGGTGCAGCACGTGGTGTGCTTGTTCCATTATTAAAACAAAATCCTTCTTCTTTATTTATTGTTAATCGCACACCTGATAGAGCAAAAGATCTTGCCTTGGATTTTTTTGATGTGGGTAATGTTCAGGGTGGCGGATATGATGCAATAGCCGAGTTAAAGTTTGATATTGTTATTAATGCTACTGCTGCAAGTTTACAAGGTGAGTTACCACCCTTACCTGATACATTATTAAATGATAACGCCAGTTGTTATGACATGATGTATGCCGCAAAGCCAACCCCTTTTATGCTTTGGGCAACAGAACATAATGCGGTAAAAGTATTAGATGGTTTAGGTATGTTAGTCGAACAAGCGGCCGAATCATTTTATATCTGGCGAAATATAAAGCCGGAAACAAAAAACGTAATTGAAAAGTTACGCGCAGAGCTTAATACTTAAGATAATAAATAATCTTCTGTTTCATTATAATTTCGTTTTGTTAACGGATTACTGGTGCAACACGCTGCATATTCATAATCTATAAAACGATAAAATAAATGCGCATCACGATCCTGGTGAATACCTAAACGTCTTGTTTGAATAATGGTATCAGGCTTCAAATTTATATCCTGAATATAAAAACTATTTTTATTAAATTTTTGTTGATCCCATTCTGTTACTTTTAAATTAAGTGATTTGCATAATAAAGTTTGTCCCGCGCAGAGTTTTTCAATGGGTCGCGATGAGCCATCTTTAGCAGGATTAAGTTGCTGCATAATTTTTATATTTTTTTCAGGCGATAACTCATCAATAAAAGGAAATGCGGCTTTAATTAAAACAGCATCACCTTCATTACCGCAACTGATATTTAGTGAATCGTGTCCCCTGGCGTAATACATGTAAATAGTACCGGGCGGCATGAACATGGCCTTACGTTTTTCAGTATAACCAAGAGAAGAGTGACTGGCTTTATCTGTTAGATAATATGCTTCGGTTTCGATAATACGTACAGCAAGCCAGTAATTTTTATATTTTCTGCGAATAACTTTACCGATCAAAGACTGCGCGACCTGAGAAGCATCGCAGGAGAAAAAGTCAGGTGATAACATTATGTGATGTTAACTTTAAATATGGCAGCAGTGTAAACATTCGATATTATTTTCAAAACGTTGAATGTTAGTCAGGGTTGTTTTTGCGATATTAGTTAATGCCTGTTTGGTAAAAAATGCCTGATGCCCCGTTATTAGTACATTGGGAAAAGTGAGTAAGCGTTCAAAAAGATCATCTGAAATAATTTGATCAGATAAGTCCTGAAAAAACAGATTTTCTTCCTGTTCGTAAACATCAAGACCAAGATAACCGATATGTTTATTTTTTAAACTATTAATCACTGCTTCGGTATCAATAACCGCACCACGGCTGGTATTAATAATCATGACGCCTTGTTTCATGTCGTTCAGGCTTTTGTGGTTTATTAAATGTTGAGTCTCTGGTGTTAAAGGGCAATGTAGACTAATAACGTCTGCTTTTTGGCATAACGTTTTAAAATCAACGTAATCTACACCCAGTAAAATACATTCATCACTCGGCTTGGGATCACAGGCAATAATATGACTGCCAAAGCCTTTAAGTATTTTTGCTAACGCTGTGCCTATTTGACCTGTTCCTATAATACCGACGGTTGCATGATGTAATTCAAAGCCTAATAAACCATTTAAAGAAAAGTTACTTTCACGCACACGGTTATAGGCTCGATGGATGTGACGGCTTAAACTTAACATTAAACCTATCGTGTGTTCTGCGACAGACTCAGGGGAGTATGCGGGTACACGTACTACGGTAATGCCAAGTTTATCTGCAGTTATTAAATCAACATTATTAAAACCTGCACAGCGTAAAGCAATAAGCCGTATACCTTTTTTAAAAAGTTTTTCGAGTACGGAAGCGGTTAGCTTGTCATTGACAAAAACACAAATGCAGCTGGTGTCTTTTACCAGGTCAACGGTATCTTCATTGAGTGGGTACTCATGAAAAATTAATTCATGCTGGTAGTGGTTATTCACTTGTTCAAAAAAAGTAATGTCATAAGGCTGACTACTGAAAAAGTTAATTTTCATTGTTGATGCCGATTTTTAAGTTGTACATAATGTTGTGCAGAATATTCTATAGATTCAATTTCTTCATCGGTTAATTTGCGCACTTTACGTGCCGGACTGCCTATCCAGAGATAACCGGATTCGAGGTGTTTATTTGGCGTCACTAATGAACCTGCGCCAATGAGGGTGTTTGCTTCAATTACTGCGCCATCCATTATTGTTGCTCCCATGCCAATAAGGCATGAATCACCGACTTGACAGCCATGCAGAATGACTCTGTGCCCGACGGTGACATTGTTGCCTATTTTTAAGGCAAAACCACCGGGGTTATGAGGACCATCATGGGTAACATGGAGTACGGAGTTATCCTGAATGTTGGTGTTGTTGCCAATTTGAATGGTGTTAACATCGCCGCGGATTACTGTAAGTGGCCAGACAGAAGAATTTTTTCCTATTTGCACATCACCTAAAACCAGTGCCGTGTCATCAACAAAGGTTGTTGTATCAATGTCGGGTTGTTTATTTTCGAAATGTCGTATAGTCATATAAAGACTATAGCGTATTTAGGATGGGCGATTACTATTTTTTATTGAGAGTGGCGGAATAAAAAACGGGCTCCAAAGGAGCCCAATTACGTTTATTTATAGTTATTATTATTCAAATTTAATGATGTTATTTATTTTTAAATAGTATTAAAAATAATAATGCAATTTTAAGTTTTTATTATATATTTTTATAAAGTTGTTTTTAGTGCGCGTTTGATACTACTACACTCATTTATATATAGATATGATTTATAAGGTTAAAATTGTATGAATATATTAGAGTTAGATGTTCATAATATAAATGTTTGCTAATTTAACGAATGATTTTATTTTTATATAAAAACTGTAATGTATTTATGATGTGGTACCACTCTATTTTTACTGGATAATGTTAAACTTAATGAAATATTTATTAATAAAGTGAATCTGACATGAAAAAAATATCACTCTCTCTTCTTTTTTTAGTGTTTTTAATTACTGGCTGCGCGACTAATCCTTCAAGCAGGCTCGCACGCCAATGCCAGGATGGATTAAAGATTGCGAATAAAGAATTAAGCTTTGCCAAGGCAAAAGGATTTTCTGGAACGGTTGAATATACAAAGGCTGCGACTTTGTTAACCGGTGCGGCTATTCAATATGAGTTTGGCAAGTATCCAAATTGTATCGATAAAGTGAAGCGTGCAAGACGGTTTATTAAAAATTCACAGTTTGATAAAAATAAGAATTAGGGATGTAGTTCGAAAAAATTAAAACAGCGAAATAACTTATTCCGCTGTTTTTTATAAAAACTATCGCATCGTTACCAGTTCTTCTGAGCTGGTTGGATGAATTGCAACAACATTATCAAAGTCTTTTTTAGTTGCGCCCATTTTAATAGCAACACCAAAGCCCTGTAACATTTCATCAGCGCCTTTTCCTATAATGTGAAGACCAACCACTTTTTCATCGGCTCCAACACAAATGAGTTTCATCGCGGTTTGTTGTTTATGTTCACACAAAGCATGATACATCGCAGTAAAACTGGTTTGATAAATTTTTACCGCATCACCATGTTCTTTGCGTGCTTGTTCTTCGGTTAAACCAATGGTTCCTATGGGTGGATGACTAAACATCACGGTTGGAATATTTGTGTAGTCGAGTTTGCGATCAGGCATGTTATTAAATAAACGATCAGATAAACGTCTTGCGGCATTAATAGCAACAGGGGTGAGTTGCGCTTCACCAATCACATCGCCAACAGCGTAAATATTTTTTATATTCGTTTCCTGAAATTCATTTGTTGGAATATAACCTTGTTCAGTAGCGTTAATGCCTGCGGCATCTAAATCGAGAGGTTTAGTGTTTGGAGCGCGACCAATAGCCCAGACTAATGCGTCCAGCTTTTCTATGGTAATACCACCCTGACAATGAACGGTGAGTGTGCCATCTGTATTTTTTTCGATTTTTTCAACGTTAATGCGTGACATAATATTAACGCCTGCATTCATCATGTCTTCCATTAAGGTTTCTCGTAACATGCTGTCAAAGCTGCCAAGAAAATGATCGCGACGTAACAACATAGATACTTCACTACCTAAACCATTTAAAACACCTGCAAGTTCAACCGCAATATAACCCGCGCCGACGACGGCTACGCGTTTTGGTTGTTCTTGTAAGGCAAAAAAACCATCGGAGGTAATGCCATGTTCAGCACCGGGAACTTCTGGAATAATAGGGTAACCGCCCGGTGAAATAACAATGTGATCGGCAGTGTATATAGTGCCATCAACATCAAGAGTCTGGGCATCAATGAATTTAGCGGTGCCTTGAATGTAATCAATATTGGAATCTTTAAGGTAGTTGCCATACCAGTCGGTAATACCTTTGATATAACCTTCGCGCGCCTTAACCAGTTTTTTCCAGCTAAAGTCATTTACGCTGACATCAAAGCCATAGCCTTTTGCATCATCGAGTGCGCCAGCAATTTCAGAGGCAAACCACATCACTTTTTTTGGTACACAGCCAATATTGACGCAGGTGCCACCGACGATTTTGTTTTCAATTACGGCTGTTTTTTTACCATATTCCGCTGCACGCTCACATGCTGATAATCCGCCGCTGCCGGCACCAATAGATAAAAGCTCGTAATGTTGGCTCATAATATTCTCTTAAATTTAAAATTCATTTAATTTCCTGATGAAATGTCAGGATATATTTTGCTGTTACCTTATTATAAAGGAATGTAGAATCTGCGCCTTAATTAAATATACAGAAAAGGCAGAAAAAATGAGTAATGACATTACTTTATCGGATCAATTAATTGATAATTTATACGGTGTGATTTGTCAGCATGATGAATCGGCAAAGAAAAATATGATGGTGGCACTGCAATATTTTGCGGCAGTTTCAGGTTATATGCTGGGTGATTACCCTGGTTCGGATGATGAACGCGAAGAATTAATAGACCAATTAGCGGACTTCACTAAACATGTATCTGGTGATAGAGTTAAAAGCCAAAAAGCACAAAAACAATCTAAGCAAGAAGAAGCACCAGCTGTTGTGGGTAAAAGTGTGACAACGGATGATCCTGCAGTGGGAATTTGGAAGCCAGAATAGTACATTTTGTGTATTTTTTATCATTGCATGATTTTCATATTGCAATTTTTTTAAACTGATTTAACTAAAAGCGGGCAATATAGCTAAAAATCATCTAATGTTTTGTAAGTGATGTGGTTTATAGTTAATTGCGAGATATTTAATATGTTGAAAAAAGTTAGTTTATTTATGATGCTTTTTTGTTTGTTGCAGGTTTCCGCGTGGGCCGCGACAGAACAAAAATTGTCGCTTAAAAAGGTCACAAAAAATGTTTGGTCTATTGTTGGCCCATTAAATAATAGAACAAAAGAAAATCTGGGAAATAATGCCACCTTTGGTTTTGTTGTAACAAATGAAGGGGTTGTTCTAATTGATTCTGGTGGAAGCCTAAAAGGCGCAAAGGCACTTCATAAAATAATCAAAAACGTGACTAATAAACCGATAAGGTATGTTATTAACAGTGGTGGTCAGGATCACCGCTGGTTTGGTAATGATTATTTTGCGTCATTGGGAGCGAAAATAATTACCAGTGAGGCTGCCAAAAAAGATCATCAGACTCGTCTGAGTATGCAGTGGACAATGTCAGAAACATTAATCGGTGCGGATGGCATTAAAGGGACGAAAGAAAAATTTGCAGATATCACTTTTAAAAATAATTATAAATTTACTTTAGGCGGAGTGAAATTTGAAATTTATTTTCGTGGCCAGGCACATACTCCGGGTGATAGTTTTATTTGGTTGCCACAAAGTAAAGTTATGTTTACCGGTGATATTGTGTATACCGAACGAATGTTAGGTATAGGTGAACAATCTAATTCTAAAAGCTGGCTACATGTATTTAATAGTGTGGCCGGGTTTAAACCAAAACATCTTGTCCCCGGGCATGGTTCGCCAACAACATTAGATAAAGCCATTAAAGATACCGGAAATTATTTATCGTTTTTACGTAATACCATTTTGTTATTTATTGAAAGTGGTGGCGGTGCACATGACATTAGTCGAATTAACCAAACAAGGTTTAAGTATTTAAAGAATTATGAATCTTTAAAAGGACGTAATGCATTAAAGGTTTATACCGAGATTGAGTGGGAATAAATTTTAAGCAAAAAAAAGGGGGAAAGAATTTCTTCTTTTCTCCCCCTCATACTGCGCATAAATACGCTATTTATAGTTATTATTATATTTCTTATACGACCGTTATGCTGGTACGTGTTGTGCCAAGTACGTCGCCTGTTACCCAATGGATAATATCAGTTTCAATTAAATAGGTTCCGCGTTCTGTCGGTTCAAAGATAATGTCATAACGTTCAGCAGAGCAGGCGCGAATTTCTGTGACGCTTACAGGCTTCGGTAATGGTCGACCATCGGATGCATAGATCTTTCCGGTTAAACCACCAAAGCGAATTTTTTGTGGGTGATAACCTGCACAAATATAACGGGCTAATAATTTTTGGCCGCGTTGTACGGTTGCAGATATCGGCGGGGTGTTCATTGCTGAATCACCACTGCCATCAACACCGGTGATCACAAAGTAATCCGGATTGAGTTCATTTAAACCCACATCACCGCCGCAGGTGCCTGCATCCCAAGGTAGCGTGTGCCATGAAGAATCAATTTCATCCACCACCCAAAAAGCTTCGACATCATATCTTGGGCCGCCCGAAAATAATGTACCTGGGCCTTCGGGTGGATCAACAATCAGCGCGCCGTACATGCCCATTTCGGCGTGTAATACGGTGTTGGTATGGCAGTGATAAAAATAGGTACCGGCATGTGCGGGTCGCCATTGATAGGTATAAGTGCCGTTTGCGACATCATGCGATAAATGGCCAACACCGTCACTGCGATATTCGGGTTCGATGCCGTGATGATGAATGGTGTGTACCCACATCATGCCGACATTGAGATTGGTGTGAATAATATCGCCTTGGGTAACACGCATTGCCGGTGAGGGGAAAGTGCCGCCGCCGCCCATGCCGCCGCCATCCATGCCCATGTTGCCACCGTTATCGGTGAAGCCCCACATGTTGATGGTATTACCATCGTCCATGGTGAGGGGGATTTGCATATCAATGCCTAAGTTAAAAGTGACATCGGCATTGGTTAAACCGGGCGTTGCAGGTGTAGCAGGGTAAATGTAGCAACTGCCGCCCATACCACCCATGCCGCCGCCTCCACCACCGCCGTCCATTCCACCGCCATCTGTGGTCGTTCTTCTTCTCATTCCCATAATTGTTCCCCTTTCTTATTCAAAGAAAATGTCAGTGAGTGAGCCAAACATGTACAGACCACCGCCTGCTGTTTGTGACATTTCTGTGTGTAGATGCATTGGATATACGCCTGTTGTAACAGGTGGATGTGCATCAGGTGGAGGAGCAAACGGGAAGATGGCGTCAAATTTACCCATGTTGCCTTCGAGGTATATACAATCTTTTGACCATATTTCGTCACGAATTTGGCCATTATCGGTGAGCCAATCCATGTGGTTGCCATGCGTGTGAACAGATTGCTGACACTGGCCAGCATTCAATACGCGCAATAAAGTACGATCACCAATGTGACCATGCAATGCGGAAAGAGGATCGTGCATGGCATCAATGGCAGGATCACCGCTACCGGCTGAGCCCGGAGGGCGGCCACTTAAACCATTAATGGTGAAATAACGTGGGCTGTAAGTTGTGCCTGGCGTACGGCGATTACGAATGGAGTTATGCCAAACTGGATCAATATCATGAAACAACCAGAAGTATTGTTGCACGAAGTTTGGGCTACCCGCATAAACTTCATCACTACTGCCTTTTGGCATAACCGCAAAACCACCGTGTAAACCGACTAAACGATTATAAGGTGCGTTGCGTGCATCGTAGTACATATAGGTACCGGCTTTATTGACCTGGAATTCTATGGTTCTAGTTTGCCCGCCATAAATACGACCACTATCCACTACACCATCAATTTTAAAGCTGTGACTTGTGCCTAACGTATTGACGATGGTTATCCGAACAGTATCGCCTTCTTGCACAATCATTTGTGCGCCGGGAACGGTAAGGTTATTGGTACTTGGGCTAAATCCACGGAAATAAACATCAACGCCATCAGGTTGAGTGATAAAGCCTTCGGTAATATAAAAAGTTTTAGAAATGGTTGCTGCTTCTGCACGCGGTGCCCAACTTAACAGGCCCGTACTTCCAAGTAATGCGCTTGCGATCCCTGCACTGCTGAATTTCAAGAAATTTCTTCTATCCACAGTGCTCTCCTCTGGTTACATATCATCGTGGGGGTTAACTTTATTTATCGTTTTTTTAATTATTAATAAAGCGGAATTAGTATGCAGAAAGTTTATATGTAAATAAATAACCTTAATAATAAGTTGAGAATATTATTAAATTTTAATAAACCTTCTAAGTTTATGATTCTTTTAGATGCATCTATTTATTTGATGTGATTAATCGAATATTTGAATGTAAAAATAGCTAAAGTTTCATTAAATTGTCACATTGCAACAAAAATGCATAAAAATGGTGCAAAATACATTTAAATTTCAATTATTTACATACTTTATTGTCGACAATATACGTCTGTTTTTGCTGAAATACAGCGTATTACAGATTCAATAGAGTGCTTTTGACGGGTAAGAAGAGTGTTTTTTGTTGGAAGGTTGCTGCTGCTGAGTTTCAGTAAGTATCTGAAGGTTATTAAATAATGATTATGCCAATATAACAGTCATAAAAGACTGATCGGCTTTGTGTCACATTGATCCAGACTTATTTACTGCTTTCTAAACGGTGGTCTTCAATTTGGCATCCATAGCTAAATGAATCAACATCAGGGCAAGAAGCGATGCGCATGCATTTAACGGTAAAGTAGATGGCTTCATCTTCTTTAACCCGAACTTCAAATTGGGTTCCCTCGGTGTGTTCTTCGCCCATCATAAGCAACATGCCCGACTCACTGAAGTCCACCATTATTGCGGCACGAAAATCTTCATCGCTGTTGCAACGAAAATCGACTTTTTCTCCGATGGCAATCCGTTTAGCGCATCGCTGATCCATCTTATGAGCAGACTCTGACATAACCCAACCTTATATTTAATAAAAAATTAATGTGACCGTGTTAACAAATCTAGTAAAAGGACGGAATAAAATCAAGGTTGTTGTAGGAAATTTCTTACATTTTTGCTACGAATTGCAAAATGAAATTATCGGTATTTAATAATATGCTCATCTAAAAGCATATTCTGTTGACGTAAATCGTTGAGATGATCTTCCCAGTAACGGGGGGTATTAAACCAGGGGAAATGCAGAGGAAAGGCCGGATCGTCCCAGCGACGTGCCAGCCAGGCACTGTAATGCAGTTGTCGTAAAGCGCGCAGAGGCTCAATCAGGCTCAGTTCGGCCGAATCGAAACTTGAGAACATGCTGTAACCTTCCATTATGACTTTGAATTGTTTTTCCATTTGTCCCTGATCGCCACTGAGTAACATCCATAAATCCTGTATTGCCGGCCCCATCATGGTATCGTCCAGATCAACAAAATGGGGGCCTTTTGGCGTCCATAGGATATTTCCCGGATGGCAATCGCCATGAATGCGAATGTTGCTGGCCTCACAGGCTTCAAAGCGGTTGCTGACTTTTTGCAGAATTTCTTCGACCACCAGACAATAATTATGCTGTAAATAATCAGGAATAAAGTGATTTTCGGTAAGGTAATGATAAGAGTCATAACCTAAACATTTTACCGTTAGCGTTGGTCGATGTTGAAAACGGGCAGTCCGACCCACGGCATGCAATCGTCCCATGAATCTGCCCAGCCATTCCAGGTGTTCTTCATTGTCTAATTCAGGGCTGCGCCCTCCTCGCTTGGGGAAAAGTGCGAAACGGTATCCTTCAAATATAAACAGGCTTTGGCCATCAATATTAAGGGGGGCAATAACCGGGATTTCCTGTTCAGCAAGCTCATGACTAAAGTGGTGCTCTTCGAGTATGGCTTCGTCTGTCCAGCGCAGAGGGCGATAAAATTTGGCAATGAGGTCATCACCCTCATTCAGGCCAATTTGATAAACACGATTTTCATAACTGTTTAATGGAAACAGACTGCCATCAACCGCAAAACCCATTGACTCGATGGCATCGAGAATGACATCGGGTGTGAGATTATCGTAAGGGCGTGTTTTTGCCGGGTTATTGCTCATGTTGTACTCAGACAGGTTATTTTGTTGTTAGTGCTCTTGTCGTGGTAAATTAGGGTTTTCAACATTTTTAAAGTCTATAAGACTAAAGGTTAAAGGTACAACGTTGATGTCTAATCCTCTGCTTGAAATGTCAGGCTTACCTCCGTTCAGTAAAATTAAAGTTGTGCATATTGAGCCGGCTATAGATGAGCTATTGGCAGAAAATCGCAGTAAATTAATAAAAATATTAAGCAATAGTGAGCCTTATAACTGGGATAACCTGGTTACGCCGATTGAAGAAATGGACGATCGTCTGGGGCGAGCCTGGTCTCCGATCAGCCATATGAACTCGGTAGTAAACAGTGATGAATTGCGTGATGCCTATAATAACTGTTTGCCTAAGCTCAGTGAATACGGTACTGAAATGGGGCAAAATGTTGAGTTATATAAAGCGTATCAGGCAATAAAAGATTCGGCTGAATTTAAAAAATTAGATGAAGCGCAAAAAAAGATTATTAATAATGCGTTACGCGATTTTCATTTATCAGGAATTGATTTACCGGAAGAAAAGAAAAAACGTTTTCGTGACATAAAGCAGCAGCTTTCCAAACTCACCAGCAAGTATGAAGAAAATGTTTTAGATGCCACCCAGGCATGGTCTAAACATATAACAGAAAAAAAACAATTAGCCGGTTTACCTGATTCGGCACTTGCGATGGCAAAACAGGCAGCCGAAGCTAAAGAATTGGATGGTTGGTTGTTTACTTTAAATTTTCCTTCCTATTATGCAGTGATAACTTACGCAGATGATCGTGCTTTGCGAGAAGAAATTTATCAGGCTTATTCCACTCGCGCTTCAGATCAAGGACCAAATGCAGGCAAGTGGGATAACAGCGATATCATGAATAATATTCTTGGTCTTCGACATGAGCTTGCTTTGCTGTTGGGATACCAAAATTATGCAGAACGATCACTTGTTACCAAGATGGCCGAAGACCCCGATCAGGTTTTATCTTTTTTACATGATCTGGCGAAACGCTCTAAATCAATGGCAAAACAGGAGTTGTCTGAATTAACCGGTTTCGCACGGCAGGAACATGATGTTGCTGATTTATCCGCCTGGGATATTGCGTATTATGGCGAAAAGTTACGCCAACATACCTTTGATTTTAGTGAAGAAGATTTAAAGCCTTATTTTCCTGAAACAAAAGTTATTCCGGGTATGTTTGCTGTGGTTAAACGTTTGTATGGCATCTCGATTAATGAAGTTGATGGTGTTGATACCTGGCATAAAGATGTGCACTTTTATGAAATTCGTGATGAAAAAAATGAACTGCGTGGACAGTTTTATCTCGATCTCTATGCACGCGATAAAAAACGTGGTGGTGCATGGATGGATGATTGCATTGGACGTAAACGAAATATTGATGGCTCGTTGCAAATTCCGGTAGCTTATTTAACCTGTAACTTAACTCAGCCTATTGGTGATGATCCTGCATTATTTACTCATAATGAAGTGACGACATTGTTTCATGAATTTGGTCATGGTTTGCATCATATGCTCACCAGGGTTGAGTACATTGGTGTATCTGGAATTAATGGTGTTGCCTGGGATGCAGTGGAACTACCGAGTCAGTTTATGGAAAACTGGTGTTGGGAACGTGAAGCACTGGATTTAATTGCTGCACATTACCAATCGGGTGACGCAATTCCAGAAGAATTATTTAATAAAATGTATGCTGCAAAGAACTTTCAGGCGGGTATGCAAATGGTACGTCAAATAGAGTTTTCGCTGTTTGATTTCCGTATGTATTACGAGTATCAACCTGAGTCTGAGCTAACGGGTAGCATTCAGAAAATTTTAGATGAAGTGCGCAGTGAAGTTGCAGTAATAAGACCACCCTCGTATAACCGATTTCAGCATGGTTTTTCGCACATTTTTGCCGGAGGGTATGCGGCAGGTTATTATAGTTATAAATGGGCAGAAGTATTATCCGCTGATGCTTTTTCTTTATTTGAAGAAAAAGGTATTTTTGATTCAGCAACTGGTGCTGCCTTTTTAGAATGTGTGCTTGAACAAGGTGGAACAAAAGAACCAATGGAATTGTTTAAAAAATTCCGCGGACGAGAGCCTGAAATTGATGCCTTGTTGCGTCATAGCGGCATTGCTTAAATCAAACTGAATTTTTAAATTAGTATTTACAAGAATGGAATTGAAATGAAGAAAATAATAATTTTTATAACGTTGTTTTTGTCGCTTACAACTCAGGTACTGGCTGAAAAGCGTTATGTTACTGATCGCATATCATTAGATATACATGTTGGTGCAGATGAAAAAACCAGTGTGATTAGATCAGTACCGAGTGGAACAGAACTGGAAGTGCTGGATACCGAAGAAGGTTTTAGTGAAATCAGACTTAAAGATGGAACCGAAGGCTGGGTGCGTTCGGATTTTGTGATGACTGATATACCCGCAACACAAAAATATGATGTGTTAGCGCAGCAATATGAAAAAACAACACAGGAACTGGATAAGTTAAAAATTGATTACACAAAAAAAAATCGTGAATTGCAAACTCGACGTGATCAGCTTTCTAATGCAACGACAACGATTAAAGATTTAAAAAAGCGTAAAGACGGAAAAGTTGTTGTTGATCCGGAAATGGAAAAGAAATTAACAGCATCCTTGCAGGAAGTTGAAGCCTTAAAACTCAAAATTATTGAGTTGGAAAAAACCCCAGAACCCAAAGTAGATATTGATCAGAAACAGATTTTTAATGAATTAAAAGATGTAAAAATTCAAAATGATATAATGCAAAAACGAATTGATGTCGCTTTAGTGCATTTAAGCGGCAAGCGTATTCCAACAGCAGAAGAACTGGCAAGTATTCGACCACAGTTCCCTTTATGGTACTGGGGTTTGTTAGTTGTGCTTTTATTAGCAGGGATTGTTGCAGGGTATTTTATTATGGATTACCGATATCGTAGCCGTCATGGTGGTTTTAGGATATAGAATAAATCAAAAAAATTGAACCACAGAGGTCACGGAGGTACACAGAGGTTTTAAATAAAAATAATATGTTTTCACTGTGTACCTCCGTGACCTCTGTGGTAAAAAAAATTAAATTGATAGGCAATTATGAAATATAAAGATTTACGTGATTTTATAAAGCAACTTGAAGCCAAAGGCGAACTTGTGCGTGTTAGTCACGAAGTTGATCCTAATCTTGAAATGACGGAGATTTGCGATCGAACGTTGAAAGCTGGAGGCCCTGCTATTCTTTTTGAAAATCCCAAAGGTTTTTCTACTCCTGTATTAGCTAATTTATTTGGAACGCCTGAGCGGGTTGCCATGGGTATGGGTGAAGAATCGGTTGAAGCATTACGCGAAGTGGGTGAGTTACTGGCTTTTTTAAAAGAACCCGAGCCGCCTAAAGGTTTAAAAGATGCCTGGGAAAAATTACCGATATTTAAACAAGTTTTAAATATGGCGCCGAAGGTGGTGGGTAAAGCTGCTTGTCAGAAAGTGGTATTGGAAGGCGATGAGGTCGACTTAACTAAATTACCAATTCAAACTTGCTGGCCAGGTGATGTTGCTCCGCTTATTACCTGGGCACTTGTTGTTACTAAAGGGCCGAATAAAGAGCGACAAAACCTCGGTATTTATCGCCAACAAGTCATTGCTAAAAATAAAGTGATCATGCGTTGGCTGGCACATCGTGGTGGTGCGTTAGATTATAAAGACTGGCAGGAAAAACATCCGGGTGAACCTTTTCCTGTCGCAGTTGCACTAGGTGCAGATCCGGCAACCATTTTAGCCGCGGTTACACCCGTGCCAGATAGCTTATCTGAATATGGATTTGCTGGTTTGTTGCGTGGTGATAAAACAGAAGTGGTGAAATGTATCGGTTCAGATTTACAGGTACCTGCTTCAGCCGAATATGTTTTAGAAGGTTATTTAATGCCGGGTGAAGAAGCAGACGAAGGCCCATTTGGTGATCACACCGGTTATTATAATGAAGTTGAACGTTTTCCGGTTTTTACCATTGAGCGTATTACTCATTGTAAAGATCCCATTTATCATTCAACCTACACCGGACGGCCACCGGATGAGCCTGCGATACTAGGTTTGGCATTGAATGAAGTGTTTGTACCTATTTTAAAAAAACAGTTTCCGGAAATTGTTGATTTTTATTTACCGCCTGAAGGTTGCTCTTATCGTATGGCAGTGGTGAGTATGAAAAAACAATACCCTGGCCACGCAAAACGCATAATGTTAGGCGTGTGGTCTTTCTTACGCCAATTTATGTATACCAAGTTTGTTATTGTTACAGACGATGATATCAATGTGCGTGACTGGAAAGATGTTATTTGGGCAATGACAACACGTATGGATCCTGCACGTGATACGACCATAATAGAAAATACACCCATTGATTATCTTGATTTTGCTTCACCGGTTTCAGGTTTGGGTAGTAAGATGGGATTCGATGCAACCAATAAATGGAAAGGTGAAACGGATCGCGAATGGGGTGAGCCAATAGTGATGGATGACGATGTAAAAAAACGTGTTGATGAGATTTGGAATGAATTAGGTATTGATAATAATAAGCAGTAGGCCGGAGTGAAACATGCGCAAGATCATGGTATTAAATTCAAAAGGAGGTTGCGGGAAAAGTACAATCGCAACTAACCTTGCCAGTTATTATGCTTTTTATGAAGAAAAAAAAGTTACCCTGGTTGATTTTGATCCCCAGGGATCGAGTCTGGACTGGCTAAAAGTACGCTCAAGTAAATGGCCGGAGATAACAGGGATAAATGCTGTAAAGGAGACCGTGCGTTTTTCCAAAGATACTGAAATTGTTATTATGGATGTCCCTGCCCGGGTTGAAGGTCGTGAGTTAGCAAATTTAGTTAAACGTGCTGAAACGATTATTATTCCTGTCCTGCCTTCGCCGATAGATATTCGTGCCGCGGCAAAATTTATAAAAGAATTATTAACCAGTGGCCGGGTTTCGCGAAAAGAAACAAAAATCGCAGTCATAGCAAATCGTGTTCGCGAAAACACTTTAAGTTACCATGCTTTATATGCCTTTCTTAAAAGTTTAAAAATTCCTTTTATTACTACTTTACGCGATACTCAAAATTATATTCATGCTGAAGACAAAGGTGTTGGTATTTTTGAAATGGCTCCATCAAAAGTGTGGCAAGATTTGGAGCAGTGGGATCCCTTAATTAAATGGTTAAGAAGTAAACGTAGTCGAGCTTCCTGAAATATCAACTATAATAATATTAGTAGTACTAAAGTGGAGATTTATTATGCGCATTATTAATATTGTATTGGTTTCTTTAATGCTCTCAGCATGTGCTTCAAGTGTAAATATTGATTACGATAAAGGCGCTAATTTTAAGACATTTAAAACATATAATGTTGAGAAAACCCCTGTCAGAGTTTCTGTTGATACACGAATAGACAGCCCATTTATGCAGGAACGAGTGGCAAAAGAGCTTGATGCGGTATTAACGAAAAAAGGTTTTAAATATTTAAAAGATAATGCTGAGTTAGCAGTAAAGTATTATCTTGATATTAGGCGGGAAATCGAAACAGATGACTCAGATGTTTCTGTTGGTTTTGGCACATTCAGTAGTCATTCAGCGATTGGTTTTGGTTTTGCTGTTCCTGTTGGTGAAGCAAGTAGTATTGATAAACTTGTTTTAACTATTGATGTGATTTCTTCAAAAACAGATACGTTAATATGGCGAGGTTCTTTAGGCTACACTTTAGTTGATGGTGCAACACCTGAAACGTATAGCCGGTTGATAAAAGATCTTGTTTCAGAAATATTGGAAAACTTTCCACCGAAATAATATGAAGTCGGAAGTCGGAAGTTGGAAATCGGTTCGTCCTGAGCCTGTCGAAGGATGATGGTTTGACTCTCGGCAACTGCTCCTGCGTTTATGAAGTCGAGCATGAACAGAGTAAAAAAATAAACAGACTAAAGACTGTCTTTTAATCCATCTTTTAATGTTGGATATTTAAGTTGTATGCCCAATTCCTTTATCATTTTCGAGTTATCCATTCTTCTTGATTCTTTTAAATAAGAAAGCATGCCTTTGCTTATGGTTTTTTCAGCTTCTTGCCAATCAACCAGTGGCGGACGCGCTAAGCCACAAAAGTCAGCAATGGTATTAAAGTATTCAGTCATATTACTGTTACTTCCATCACTCACATTGTAAATTTCCCCAGCAGTTTTTTTGGTTGCCGCAGCGACACAGACTTGCGCTAAATCATCGGCATGAATGCGATTGGTTTGTGGTGCCAGATTTTCATGCAGCATCGGAATGTGATCTTTCAATCGTTGCAGAGGCAGTCGCCCGGGGCCATAAATTCCGCCAACGCGTAAAAGGGTGACCGGAACCGAGTTATCTTTGCTCCATTGCTGTAATTGTTGTTCAGCGTGATAGCGACGTTTTGCACGATCCACTTGTGGATTTACCGGAGTTTGCTCATTGATGAGCTGGCCTTGTTGATCGCCGTAGACACCAGAAGTGCTGATGTAAATCAGTTGGCGAGGGAGAGCATTTTTCTGAGTTAAACTTTTAAGAAAGTTAGTCATACGAGTATCTTGGACCCCTTTGGCGGGTGGCGGGGCAAAATAATAAAGTAGTGAGTGCTTACACGGTAGATCAAGAAGACTGCTCAGATTATCTAAATCGGCCTGATAGGCATGAATTTTCAGTTGTTTAAGCGTATTTAAACCGGCTTCGCTGCGTACCACACCCGACACCGAATTCCCTGATTTTTGCCAGATTTTAGCGACTCTGTGGCCTATGTCGCCGCATCCGATAATAAGCACCTGCTTAAAAGGTTTATCTTTATCACTCATTAGGGGATAATTCCGCGTCCAAAATAAAGTTGAGTATTTTAATGAGTTATTCCGTTCGTATCGAGTCTACAGAGCATGTTTTTCAGGTAAATGAAGGGGAATCCATATTGGATGCTGCACTTCATCAAAGTATCGCTTTGCCTTATGGTTGTCGAGGCGGTGGCTGTGGTGCTTGCAAAGGCCAGTTACTTGAAGGCACAGTTTCTTATCCTGATGGTTTACCCGATGCTTTATCGGAAAATGAGCATAACAATAATTATGCACTTTTTTGTCAGGCTGTACCAAATAGTGATCTGCTGATTAAATCAAAAGAAATATCCGCAACAAATGAAATCCAGGTGAAAATATTACCGTGTCGGGTGCACGAAAAAGTACAGTTAAATCATGATGTGATTTTAATAAAACTTCTTTTACCAAAAACAGAACGGTTGCAATTTTTTGCCGGCCAGTACATTAATTTTTTACTTAAAAACGGTAAGCATCGTAGTTTCTCAGTAGCAAATGCACCGCATGATGATAAGTTTATAGAGTTACACATTAGACATATTCCCGATGGAAAATTTACCAGCGAAGTGTTTGATGAAATGAAAGAAAAAGATATGCTACGAATCGAAGGGCCTTTTGGTAATTTTTATTTGCGAGAAGATTCCGAACGTCCGATTATTTTAATGGCGGGTGGAACCGGGTTTGCGCCGGTAAAAGGAATGATTGAACATATTTTGAAAACCGGATTGCAACGTCCGATTCATTTGTATTGGGGAGTCCGTGCCAAAGAAGATTTATACATGGATGAACTGGCACAGTCATGGACAAAACAAAATTCACTTATTCGTTATACGCCTGTACTATCTGCAGCAAAAAAAGATGATAACTGGACAGGCCGAACGGGTTATGTGCATGAAGCGATTATGGAAGATTATCCGGATTTAAGTAGTTATGAAATTTATGCATCGGGGCCACCTGTTATGGTTTATGCCGGTCGAGATGAGTTTATAAAAAATAATCTGGATTTGCAGCATTATTTTTCTGATGCGTTTGAGTATCAGAAAGATTAACTGTCTATTTTAGCTGGTACAGCTTTATGTGGGGCTATAACCTTACAAAAAACTAGTTTAATATGTAGCTAATGCATATTAAAATGAATGAACTCCTTTCTTCTACACGCTGGTCAATTACCTATATTGTATTGATACCCATCATTGTTAGTATCTTTGTGGTCTGGAATGCAGCTCAACGCATAAATGAATTTGAACGAGCGCATCACCGGATTGCTAAATCAACAACGACAATTGTTGCAAACGAAATAAGTAAACGTATTAAAAATCAACAACGGCTTCTTGCTATCTTTGCCAGGAATGAAGTGAAGTTAATTCGTCGCCTCGCTTTATCTCCTGATAATGAAACGTTTAAAAATCAACTCAATAAAAAAGTTGCGGAATCATTCCCGGATTATTTTGCAGTTTCGATTTCTAATCGAAAAGGCGTTCCGCTTATTGATGATTTTGATGGTCTTGTTGGCGGGTTATGTCTTGAAGATTTAAACCGCCACGCCCAGGGTCAATCACAGCCAATTCGTATTCACTCTAATAACCATGCCTATCATATTGATATAATTGTGCCATGGGGTGTGGATGGCGCTAAAGAAAATGAAGCCAATGGAGGACTTTTGTTTGTTAGTTTTAAGCCAGATTTTTTGTTTCATCTATTAGAGTTATCAAGTACGCCCCGACATGAATTAATGTTAATTAACAAAGGCAATAATCTTATTGAGATTACTGAAAAAGGAACAAGAATAGATTTAAAACGTGATGATTTTCGATTGACAGAAAAAGAACAGCAACGACGTTTACACTCTGTATCAGTTGAGAATACGGTTTGGAATTTAACTGATTTTCACGAAAAGATACTTTTTTCAGAATACCGTCAAAATATTATAAATTTTAGCCTTACTATTTTATTCTTCTTTATTGTGGGAAGCATATTAATGGTTACATTATTACTGCGAGCGGAAATAAGAAGGATTAATGCCGAGAAAACCAAAGAAGAAATGTTTTCTCTCTTTAATCATGATCTTCGTTCTCCGCTAAATTCTATATTTGGTTTTTTAGAGATATATACAGAAACAGATATATGTAAAAAAACACCGGAGAAGTGTAACAGTTTAGCAAAAAGTGCATTTGATAATACTTTGATTATGCGTGAAATTGTAGACGATATTCTAGATGTGCAAAAAATGGAAGCCGGTGAAATGTCTTTTTATTTTTCAGAAACAGATATTGTTACCCTGGTAAAAAATACGATTGAAATGAATGCTCAGTATGGCTTAATGAACAATGTGAAACTGGAAATGAAAAGCAATGAGGAAGCTGTTTATATTAAAGTCGATGCTCGCCGTATTAAACAGGCATTAACAAATATACTATCAAATGCGATTAAGTATTCACCTGAACATGAAACAGTTATAGTTACAGTTGCGAGACAGAATTCTGAAGTAATAATAAGTGTTTCTGATAATGGACCAGGGATAGAAAAAGATTTTCAGGTTTTGGTATTTAATAAGTTTGCTCAGTCAAAATCAAAGTTAACCCAGCGTGTTGGTGGAACAGGTTTAGGCCTGGCCATTGTTAAGCATATTATTGAGGCACATAATGCTTATGTTACATTTGTAACTGATGCTGATAAAGGCACGACCTTTAAAATTACACTACCACTTTAACGTGGCAATAGACTTAATTAAGAAACAAACCTTTCTTGAAATACTCTGCCGCCAGTTCGGGTTCATTAAGGTATTCCATTAATAAACCTAATTCTTTATACGTTTCGGGCAATTCTTTATTACCAATACTTGCTTCAAGATAGGCGCGTGCTTTACCCCATAGATCGTTATACATGCATAAACGTCCCAGGGTGAGTAATAATAAAGGGTGATTATCATGCTCTTTTGACAATGATTCAGCAAAAGATAATTGTTTTTCAACCTGTGATGACTTTACCAGACCATATTGTTTAACAAGATTTGATTGCCATTTTTTACGTAACGTATTCTTAAGAATGTGTTCTGCTTCATCATTATTTTTAAGCTGTATGAGTTTGTTGCAGTAAATTTCTATTAAGTCGGGATCTTTTTTTAGCTCGCGTGAGATGTTTTGCCATAGCTGCTGTAGCTTGTCAGTGTTATTTTTGTTGTTGCTCTGGTTTACTTTAATGAGCTGAATAAGCTCAATATAGGTTTCTTTTTCTATTTCAATTAATTTTTTTTCAGAAAAAACTTTGTGCTTGTGTAGCTGGGGTAATAATTTTCTCAGATCATCCCAACTTTTTAATTGTTTATATAGTTGGCTCAATAGCACCATTATATGAGAATGTTTTGGTGATAAATTGTGCAGGTCTACCAGGGTTGCTAACGCTTGTTCATTTTGACCATAGGCAAATTGTAATTCAGCTTGTGTTAGTTTTACTGAAAAATCAGCAGCGGGCATGCTTTTATGTGCCAGGGCAAGATAGTGATCGCGACGCTCAGGTGAGTTTTGTTTTTGTGCGGCCTTGGCTGCGGAGAGATAATTTAATAATGGCATGTCGCTATTTTTAACTGCACGAGTTAACAGGCGTTCAGCTTTTTTCCATTGTCCCTGTGATAAGTTAATTAAACCCTGCAAGGATGTTTTGCGGGCTTTTTTAGCTTGCTGTGAAAAACGCCAGTGTTTTATTTGTTCCGGCATATTCCAGGTCTGAATAATAAAACGTACCAGTATGTAACCAAAAATATAGCTAAGAAAAACGATAACTAAAAATAGTGACAGGCTCATTTCCAGGGTGGTATAGCCACGGCCAAATAAAACATAACCCGAATCATCATGTGCAAGTAATCCCGCACTTACGGCAATAAATATGATGGCAAAAAAACTAAATAAATATTTCATTATTTTTCTTTAACCTTCGAAGTCGATACTTCAGGTCGTTTCCCCTGGGTACGGTATTTTTTAATCGCAGAAAAAGTTGAAGAAATATCGGGTAGTGTTGGATTAATATCAATTTTTTGTAATTCACCGATATTGCTTAACATGTTACGAGTAACATTATGTTCGGTATCAAAATATTGCTTGATCCATTTCTTAGTTGTTTGTAAACGTTCCTGATAAATTTCATTATGTCCATTTAATAGCGCTAATCGTGATTGTTCTAATAATAGCGCAAGATTTTGTAGCAGGAAAAAATGCTGGTTTGGCGCAAGTAAAGGTTCAAGAGGTTTTTGGTGATTGCGAATAACAACTAGACTTTTAATATCCTGCCAAATAGCAGCGGGTAGATCGCTAATATCTTTTACTTCTGATGAAGCTTGTGTTTTTTCCTGTTGATTTAATTTGTGTGTTTTTGGATCAGGTGTACGTAACGGCAAGTTGGGAATGTTATTGCTTAAAGCACTTAGGGTAACGGATAAACCTGCTAAATCGATTACTGGAATATTATTTAATATTTGTAAATCATTTTTGAGGATTTTTCGAACACTTAATAACGCAGGATCAGCAACTTCTGCCAGTCGAGCATCTGCCGCTTTTAAAGCAATCACTGCAGTTGCCACGTCTTTTTCAAGCAATAAACGGTGACTTGCTAACTGGATAAGATATTCCGCTTCTGCCATTAGCCAGTCATTACGTAAATTTTGATTATTACGAATAAGGTTGGTCATATTACGACGTAAATTTTCCTGAAAGGAATGAATTTTTTTAATTTGTTCTTTATTTTGTGCTGTGACTTTTGACTGTTGTTGTTTTAATGTTGTTATTTCCTGATTAATATTTTGCTGTTTAATGGTGTTTAATTGCTTGTTTTCCCAAAGAATATAAAAGCCGCCAAGGGTAGCAAGAGAAACAAAAAAGATTAAAATGAAAACACCAGCATT
>JAUWUS010000024.1 GCA_030617815.1 Gammaproteobacteria bacterium | reverse complement strand
CCTGTTTTAATTTTGGCTATGTATGTAGGGCAACATTTACATATAAAAATTAATGATCACCGATTTAATCAAGTCGTGAGTGCTTTGTTGCTGGTTAGTGGCTTGAGCCTTGCAATAAAGTCAATTTATCTAATGGTTTAGTATATAAAAGAACCCCCAGAAAATAGGGGTCAGAGAGCAATTGTTTCTAATATAGACTACTGCTAACGAACAAAAGGGTCAGACTCGATTGAAATAAAGAATAATAGGGGACAGACCACTATTAATTTTATAAAGAAAACATGGTCTGCCCCTATTATTCTATTATTTTCCGTAAAATAATTAAAGACTGCGCCAGGCTTGACCGAATATATATAGAGTCTGATTATTTAATGGAGAAGAGTAATATGCTGTCTTTTTTTCGAAAGTTAAGCCTTGTTGAAGGTCTTTCACTGATTGTTTTGCTGTTTATTGCCATGCCGGCGAAATATCAATTTGGTTATGTTGATAGTATTTGGCAAGTGGGTATGACTCACGGAGTATTATGGTTGGCCTATTTCGTGACTTCACTTGTGGTGAGTCATCAGCAAAAATGGTCAGTGATGTTCTGGATGTTGGTGTTATTTGCTTCGGTGATACCGTTTGCCTGTTTTTTTCTGGATCGTAAATTTAAAAATCAAAACGAAACTGTGATTGCTTAAAAAGAAATATAATAATAAAAATATATTAGGATTGAATATGGAGGAAGAAGCAAAAGTTGTAAAAATCAATCAATGGGATTTAGGGTTCACAATGTTTTTTAGTGTCCTTTTTGCGAATTTATTGACGGTGGTAATTGTCTTTCTTTATATAAACCATCAAGCAGAATTGGAACTTGAAGAATTAAATAAAGTAACCAGCATAATGCAGCAAAAGATGCTCCATGAAGCAGAAACCAATAAGAAAAACTCTATAATAAAACAAAGACTTTATGCAATAGAAAAAGATAAACAGCAAAATGCACAACGTATTCGAAATGAAACATGTGAATTCTGGGTTCAACAAGTGCAAGTTGAAAACACTGAAAGAAATAGATTAATGAAACAGCGCGCTTGTAATTAATTGTAAAAGGGTTCTGACCCTGTTTGGTTTTGATTTTTTTAAACATTAAGAAATTAAAGGGGTCGGAGTGATTTAATTTTAACCACTTTTTCAAAAATGGATGAAGTGTGATTAGATGGACTGGAAAGCGTATCAAAATGAATTTATTGCAGATGGTAATTTAAGGAAAATTATCATCAACAACGTTACGCAAAAAAATTGGCAAAAAATACTCAATTTTCTTGTGAAAACAGAAGTAACCTTACATTTCTTTATCGATGGTGTGAGGTCAGAGTTGCCGTCCCAAATTGAAGATGTTTTCCAAAAAGATAAACACCAATATCTTCTCTCACTGATTTTTGATGATGTAACGTTAAACTGTTATTTTGACAGACATGAGGATATTGTTCTTAGTTTTGATCCTGGGCAAATCACCAATGAAGCAAAGGCGAAACTCATATTCCGGATTATATCGACGTTTGGTAGGCGACTTAATAAAGTTGTGGTATTAACAGTAGAAAGCAGGGAAGAACAACCCATTTTTCAGTATGAACCGGCACAGGGTTTAACCTATATTAAACTAAATAAGAAATTTACGTCTTATGAATAAAAGTTTTAATTAAAGGGGTCGGAGTGATTTAATTTTGACGAATTAAAGGCAATAAAATAATAGGGGACAGCCCACGTTTTTGATTTAAATTAATCGTGATCTGTCCCCTATTTATTCTATTCTATTTTTCTACAATTCGATTTCTTCCATATCATCTAGCCAGCCTGCATTATCATCGAGTTTCATGATCTTCATCTTACTGGCCATTTCCGGCTCTTCGGGTCTGGAGTGAATATGTTTCAGGATCAGTTTATCATCGATGCGCCCGACAATTTCAATCTTGCCGATGTCGTGTCCCATGATAAATTTGAAGCGTTTGGCATAACCATCGAGACGTTCCTTCGCCTTATCGACAATATCGATACCCTGTTTAAGTGGTACCTGAAAATGGTGTCGAACTCTGGAGACGGGCATGCATTGATAGAGGTAATATGGATTAACCCCGATCTTGACCAGGCCGTTCATCAGGTTTTCGATATCTTCCACAGTATCATTGACGCCTTTTAGCAGTACCGCCTGATTATTAACGGTAATACCTGCTTCACGTATACGCAGTATTGCTTTGCGCGCATCTTCGGATATTTCGTTTACATGGTTAAAGTGGGTCGGAAGATAGAGAGTCTTTTTCTTATTAAACTCTTTCAGATACTCCATCAGTTTATCGTCGAAGAACCGCATAGGATATACAACGGGTGTACGTGTACCGATGCGTACATAGTTGATGTGATCGATGTCGATTAGACTCTCAAGCATTTTGATTATTCGTTTTGTGCCTATCAATAAAGGATCACCACCGGAAATGATGACATTGGTAATCTCTTTATGCTCGCGGATGTATTCAGCAGCTCTTTGAAAATTCTCCACCGTTTTATCGTTGGGCAGGCCTACTATTGCCTTACGAAAACAGTGGCGGCAATACATAGAACAGTAATCGGTGGCGACGACGAGGGCGGAATATGGGTATTTATGCAAAATACCATTGCCCTTATTATGTTTGTCATCGCCATAGGGATCTTTGGTCGTCTCCCCCATCGCACCCGCGACAACCAGTTCATCTTCACTGGGAAAGGCCAGTTTTTTGATGGGGTCATTTGGATCGCTGGGATCGATAAGGCTCAGATAGTATCTGGGGATATTCATTGGATGCTTATCAACAACATCCCTGAGGACTTTTTCTTCGTCACTGGTGAGTTCCACATAGTTTTTTAGGCTATCGATGGAATTCACATTATTTTTTAATTCGCGTTGCCAGTCGACGGCTTGCCAATCAATATTTTTTAAATCAGTTAAATTACTTTCTTCGAATACTTCATTTATCTTGTGTACATTTGGCAAAACAAACTCCATTACAGATAGCGTGATTAACCTATGACAGGTAAACAGTTTCTGGAAACATAGTATCGAGCTGAAACTGCAGGATGTTTAACTACCTTAACATATATAATAATAGGGAATAATAGAATTAAAGGGGTCAGAGCCCTTTAAAAGTATTATTTCTAAATAGTCTATTTTGTTATAGTTTGATTTCTTGGCAGGAAGACAAGTAAATATTCATCGATAACACAAGGAGGTTGTTGTTCAACGTGGTCATAAAACCGAGACAGATCGGAATGTTTCTAATTTACCTCAGCTAAATATTAGCGCTATCTGTCTTCTGACCTCACTTAATAATAAAGCTTGCTGATATACTTAGCGTCTTTGTTCTTCCTCTACCTGAGGTTTTATATGCCATTTTCAAAACTGGCATTATCATAATAAAAAATACTGGAGTTTTTATGATAGATGAGCAAGCCGAACAGATTGCAGAGCAGTGGTTAACTCATGCGGCAGAAAGTGCAGGACAAAAAGATCTTAAGGGTCATATGGGGATGATATCAAAACGTGTTAGCGTCCAGGGTGTTCCCGGGTTTGATAACATTGATTACGATATTTGGTATAAGCAGTGCAAACATCAGTTTGAAATGTCCATGATAAAAAGTATTGCTTACTAGGGTTTTAACCTGATCAGTGCAACGGAGACTCAGATTTTATTCACTGTTTTTGAAATGGTTGTGGGGTCGGATGGCACCCTGAATGAACAGATCGTAGAGATGTCGCTGGAGAAAGAGGACGATGACCAGTGGCGACTGGTGCAGGAGCCGGTGCTGATCGAGAATGATGCGATGAGAAATCATGAATTATCATAACGCATTATGAAGTGGCTATGATTGTAAAATAGAAGGGCTCGGTGAAAACGACTGAGTAAAGAAGACTGGCATATAGATATGAATAGAAAAAAGAAGCTTCAAAGCTTGTTTAAAAAACGTCTCAAACGTGCGCGTGCAAAGTTAGATGGTCGTCCTAAGGGTGAGCGTTATGTATCGAAGGCCGATAGGGCGAAGGCAGAAGCTGATGCTGAAAATTCCGCAAACGAATCAGATGTAGAACAAAGTTGTAATGAAGGTCGCGATGATAATCACCATTAAAGGGGTCGGAGTGATTTAATTTTAAAACAGCAGCATCAACAGTTGGGGCTACATTTAGTGCTGAAAAATCATAAATTCTCAACAAGAAAATCTATAAAGGTTCGTATTTTAGCTTGCTGTAATCGTTGACTCTGGAACACTGCATAAATACCCGCATCAGCAATATCATATTCAGGAAGAAGATGTATTAATCGTCCTTTTTTTATATCTTTTTTTACAAGAAAATCTGCAAGTACTGATACACCGGCACCTTCTAGTAATAATCTACGCACAGCATTACCATTGTTTGTTTTTATTCTTCCTTTTACATGTATTTTTTTGCATTTATTATTTTTTGTAAAACTGTAATGATGTGGCGTAGGTAGTAATGTAAAAATAATCCATTCATGTTGCATCATGTCTTCTGGTTTTTTGGGTAAACCATTTCGCTCTATGTATTCTGGCGATGCACATAATAATCTTGGTGAGTCTTTGAGTTTACGTGCTCTTAAGTTTGAGTCTGGAAGCCAACCTACTCTTATTGCGACATCTATACCCTGCTCTGTCATATCAACTACATTATCATCAAGCAATAACTCTGCATTTAGGTCTGGGTATTTCTGTAAGAAACGATGAAGTAATGGAGCGATAGAATCAATTCCAAAACTTGCAGGCGTAGATATTTTTAACATGCCGCGAGGTTCATCCTGCAAGGCTTCTGTTGTGTTGCGTGTTTCTTCTAAAATATTATTAAGGCGTGAACAGCTTTGATAATAAGCTTCACCCACATCAGTTAAACTCAGACTACGGGTGGTGCGGTTTAACAGATGCGCACCAATGCTATTTTCTAGCATTGACACATGTTTACTGATTGCCGATTTCGCTATACCCAGTCGTTTTGCTGCGCCAGAGAAGCTGCCTGCCTCTACTACATGCGTAAAAATTACCATGCGTTTTAGATCATCTAGCATATTATTGTTCTCGATTTGATAACTTAGAGTTAACTAATGTCCATATTGTTCTTATTATAACCAAAATCTATAGTAGACGTCACTGGTCGATATTCAAGTACTTTGAATATGGCTGAATAATTCTAAATGACGCTAAGAGGAACATCATATGAAACTTAAAAATATCTACGAAGAAATGCCTGTCAATGTTACACCTGAACAAATGTGGCAAGTCCTATCTCGCTATGGTGATATATCAAATTTTCATGCTGGTGTCGTTGAATCTCATAGTTTGGATGGCAATATTAATGAAGCAGAAATAGGCTGTGAACGTGTGTGTAATATCGTTGATATGGGCTTAAAGATTCAGCTGAAAGAACGAATTATTAATTATCAGGAAGGTATTGGTTATCAGTATGACGTGTTTGAATGGAAAAACTTCCCTGTTCGAAAAATGCTATTTGGTTTTGCCATTAGTGAAGATGTTCAAGGTAAAGCACGATTACGAATCGACATTGACTACAAAGCAAAGCCTGCGTTTTTAACTCCTCTTATGGCATGGAAAATGAGAGCTCTCGTTCATGATGTATTACTGGGTTATAAACACTTTGCAGAAACAGGAGAAAAAAGAACACCTCTTAAATTGCTTAGAAGTCAGTATAGACAGCTTAGTTTACAAAATATGCAACGAGCTTAAATTATATTTATCTGGAGAAATATTATGTCTGAAGGTATCAAGTCATTATTTACTGCAAGTGCAACTATGCGCATGTTTATGTTTAATTCCAGCTTATTTGTTTTAGCTGGTATCTGGTTAACCGGTTTTGATAAAGTACACTGGTTTCTTTATTTTTTACCTGGCGCTTATATATTTGCTGCTGCTACCGGCTTATGTTTAGGATTAGTATTGCCAAGATTGGTTTTTGGCCGGAATTAATTTTTTCCTACAAAGCTACAAATGGGGGAAGAAAATAGGGGGCAGAGAGCAATTGTTTCTAATATAGCTCGCTGTTAACATAAGAAAGACAAATTATTTAAGATAGATTTCACAAGGAGGTGCACTATAGAACCTCTTTGAGTTTCGTTCAGTATGACCTTAACGCATACTATAAATTAAAGGGGTCGGAGTGATTTAATTTTAACCAGTTGTATTTTTTATTATAGTTTTACTTGATAATTATCAGAGGTAGTCGATGTTGAAATGGATTATTGGAATTGTAGTAGCGCTTATCGTTTTATTGATGATAACCAGGCCAGAGTGGCTGAATGTCTTTGGGGCAATCTTTAGTGATTTCATTCAGGCGAATGAAAAATAAGTTTAATATGCTGAAAATTCTTTTTGAATAAGAATTAAAGAGTTCGGGGTGCACTATAGAACCTCTTCGAGTTTTACCTCAGAACTACTGTGGCAGTACATCAGGCACTACCTCACTTTGTTTAGGTCGCATCAGCATTCTTTTAACTCACTTTGTTATTTCTGATTATTTAATTTTAATTACTCTGACCCCTATTTCTTTTTTTAGACTGCTGTAAAAAATGACACATCTGAATCTAGTCTTTTACACCCGGTGGTCTGAATTCCTCTAGTGGTTCATCCCACTCCTCAGGTTTGGTATCAGTTACTTCAGTACCATAATCATCTACTTCACCTACATCGGTAGCACCAGACCAGTTTTCTGGTGCAGTACCTATCTCAATCTCCATGTCATACCAATTTCTGAAACTTATCTCCTCAACATTACCATCAAAATGTTGCATCTCGACCAATTCCTTATCTTGATCAACAGCAATAACCATGAATTGTTGGCCTTTGTCCTTGTGGAAATACCAGTTATTAATAATCGGATCATTTTCAGTTGTCATATTAATTTCCCTGATGTTTGGATTTAACTTATATTAAGTATGGCTCATATTGTTATTTTTAAAAGGTTATAAATTGATCCCTATCAAGGATTATTCAGTCTTTATGAATGATATTGTTTATATATTAGATGTTGTCTACAGTATTTAATACATCACAGAATATTTTTTCAAGGTTGAAGTATGGCAAAACTCACTTTTATCGGCGCCACACGACTAAATTAAAGGGGTCGGAGTGATTTAATTTTAACCAGTTGTATTTTTTATTAGGACAATAGGGGATAGACCACGTTTTTCAGAAGCTTGATAATTTAATGGTGGTCTGTCCCCTAATGTTTGTTTTATTAAAGGGATCAGAGCCCTTTAAAGTAATGTGTTCTTACCCCTATTTAATTATGGTTATGCACAGTGTTGAAGATATACAAAAACATTTGTCGTAAGACATTAATACAAAAGTGGTTGTTTGCTACCTTCCTCTCAGCATTTTTTGTTATGTTGTCATCAGGTTCTTTTGGAATGACTGTAGCCAATAAAGAATCTAATACAGCTATTTACGTTTCAGAAATTAGCAAAGAGAATAATGCAACGTTTTTTTCTTCAATAAAAAACCGGATGATTAAAAAGTTGCGTGTTAATTCCAGTGGTGGTGATGTAGAAGCTGCTATAAAACTCGCTCGCTGGATATATAACAATAAAGTTGACATTGAAGTTATTGAGTATTGTTTGTCATCTTGTGCCAACTATTTATTCACTGCGGCCTTTCACAAAACAATTCTTCCTGGTGCTATCGTGGCTTGGCATGGTAATTATCATCACTTAAAACAAACAGGTTTATGGCGAGATGACATACAGAGCCGAATGAAAAGAACGGGGGAAAGTAGGGTACAAGCCAGGACTCATGTTCTGCAACAGGTGAATAATTTGGTAAAATTGGAACAGTCATTTTTTAAAGAGATTGGTATTGATGAAAAAATTTGTTGGATTGGAAAAATACCACCCTATAATGTCAAAAATTATTATTTCCTTTCTGTTTCTGATATGCATCGTTTTGGCGTTAGAAATGTGACCTTAACAAAGAATTATGAGAAAACAAGCGTGAAAAAATTTATCGAACATATTGTTTATTTAAAATTGAATTAAAGAGGGCAGGCCCTTTAAAGTAGGTGATAATTTGAAACTGTTCTTGATAATATTTTCACTGGCATTGTTATTTATTATTGGCACTGCCAGTGCGATGCGTTACTTTGATGGTAAGTCTGTGAAAAAGAAGGATAAGAAGGATGAGTAACTCGTTTAAAAAGTCCCTGGTGGTGTTCTTTGTGCTGTGCTGGATTGCCCTTGCCATCAACCCGGTTCATCGCGGGATCTGGCTGATGGAAAACTTTTTGGTTGTCTCCGTGTTTCCTGTCGTGCTTTGGCTCGACAAAAAATATATCTTTACGAATGGGACATTCTTCGCCTTGGTCCTTTTTGCTTGTTTGCATATTTTTGGCGCCAACTTAACCTATGAAAATATGACCTACTTTAAATGGTTCTCGGATTGGCTTGGCCTTGAACGAAACTATTATGATCAGGTTATCCATTTTCTTTTCGGGTTACTGCTGTTCATGATGTTCTTTGAAATCTTTTTTCATCAGGGTTTTACCAGAAAACTCAGCTACCTGATTGCCTTTTTGTTTATCAATAGCATTAGTGCCTGGTACGAAGTCCTGGAGTGGATCGGCATGGTCCTTTTCTGTAAAGCACCGGACTGTTTAGCGCTAGTTACTCAGGGGGATCAATGGGATACGCAAAAGGATATGGCCTATGCTGCGGTGGGCTCCGTCATCGCTCTATTAATACATCGCAAATGGGGACGCAACCAATAAATGGGGTCAGAACACATTATTTGCTAATATAGATTCATAAGTTATTATTAATTTGAGGGTGACGAACTCGATTATCTTAGTATTATCGTAGGAGATAAATATTTTGCATAAACAACTCACTTTGCTTTTTACGTTAATCACTTTGATGCTGGCACCTGTTGTTGCTGAAGAAGAACAATCACCTGACAAAGCTCACAAGCATAAACAGCATGGGCAACAGCAACATAAGGGCATGCAACATGGTGGTGGGCATCATGGTGGTCATGGTGCTATTGCAAAGGGAATTGAAAAATTTCCGACAAGTTCTTACACAAAAAGCAAACCTGTACGAGCTATTCAAAAACCTGGCATGCCAAAGATACAGGGTGACCCGATAAAAGGAAAACACCTGGTAGCAAGTAGCAAAGGACGCTGTCTTGCTTGCCATATTGTTAGTGCTGATAAAGAACAAGCTGGTGATGTTGGCTCGAATCTAAGTACCTATTCAAAAATAGGGCGTACAAGTCAATATACTTTTCAACAAATTTGGGATGCGCGAGCGCATAACTTAAAAACACTCATGCCTCCATTTGGTACGAATGATGTATTAACCAGGCATGAAGTTATGCACATTGTTGCCTATATTGAAACGCTTAACAAAAAAGTGGCTGCGCCTTTACGACCAAAATTAGAATCAAAAAATTATTATGTTGCTGGTGAGGATCTAACTCTGGCGGATGATTATATAGATGAAGGTGAAGCATTGTTTAACAAACCCGGTAAAAATGGGAAGTCCTGTGCAAGCTGCCATACTTCCGGTAAGGGTAGTGGTAAGGCGCCCGACTTAAAGGGTGTTGCGGCAAGTTATCCGAGATATGATAAAAAGCTTAATAAAGTAGCACTTATTGAAACCCGAAATAACTATTGTCGAAAGAATTATATGCATAGTCATTCTTACAAGCTTGGTAGCCGGGCTTCTAATACTTTAAGTTCTTATGTTAAATACCTGGCAAGAAATGAAGCTATTAGTATTTCTATCGATCCGAAAACACAGAAGGCACTGCAACAGGGTGGGCGATCGTTTTATAAAAAGACAGGTCAACTAAATTTTTCTTGTGCCGATTGCCATGATAGAGCAGCCGGTAAATGGCTACGTGGCCAGTCGTTAAGTAGTATCAAGTTGGGTGGTAAACATAGTTATACTGCTGCAACATGGCCAAAACACTATATTGCATTACATGATCTTGGTTTGATAAGCATGCAACAACGTATTCGACATTGCCAAATTGTTACGCAAACTTATCCACTAAAACCGGGGTCAACTGAATACGTTAATATGGAGCTTTTTATTACGGCTCTGGCGATGGGTAAGCCCATGCAGGCTCCTACTAAAAGTAAACTTCGTGGAGCTGACTGATCAATAAATAGAACAGACCGCGTTTTCCAGAAGCTTGGTAATATAATAGGGATATTAAAGGGGTCGGAGTGATTTAATTTTAATCACTTCGCCCCTTTTAGTAACAAGGGTCAGACGCCAATCAATATTATCTAGTTAATCTCGAAAGGAAATATTTTATGGGTAAGTGGTTAATCATTATTGGTTTATTACTTGTTGTTCTTGGACTACTTTTGCATTATGTGCCCTGGACATTAAACTGGTTTGGAAAATTGCCGGGTGATATTCATAAAGAACTGGAACATGGCAATATTTATATTCCCATTACATCGATGATCATCATTAGTATTTTAATCACGGTTATTCTTAATTTTTTTAAACATTGATAAAAGCGTATAATCAATAACGTTATGCCACTAAATATTTCTCAAGCGTTACCCACATTATGGAAGTCGCATTTAGCGTCAGAATTTGAAAAAGACTATATGCAGCGTTTGCATGATTTTTTGCGTGATGAAAAAGATCAGGCGAAATCAATTCTTCCTCATTCTTCACTTTGGTTTAATGCATTAACAACAACGGATCTTGATCAGGTTAAGGTGGTGATATTAGGGCAAGACCCTTATCCAACGCCGGGGCATGCTCATGGTTTGTGTTTTTCGGTAATGCCTGAGGTAAAACCGATTCCTAAATCATTAGTGAATATTTATAAAGAACTTGAAGATGATTTGGGTATTGTGAACAGTAATGGAAATTTACAGTCGTGGGCTGATCAGGGTGTGTTATTACTTAATAGCGTGTTAACGGTTGAAGCGGGAAAAGCCAATTCACATCAAGGGCAGGGCTGGGAACAGTTAACCGATCGTATTATTGAAGTCTTAAACGAACAAACATCACCTATTGCTTTTGTTTTGTGGGGTGCTTATGCGCAGAAAAAAGGCAGTATCGTTAATAACCCACAACATCTTGTTTTGCGTTCACCGCATCCTTCACCCCTTTCAGCTTATCGTGGATTTTTTGGTAGTAAGCCTTTCTCAAAAATTAATCATTTTTTAATCGAAAACGGTAAAGAACCCGTTAACTGGAAAGTATAAAAAGTTATTAAAGAATAATAGGCATAATAATAGGGGACAGACCATTGTCTTTATTTGCTACCGATACCTCTTTACCCGCACGTGGTAACGTCTTGTGATTTAAATAGCCTGCAAGCATGCAAATAAACGCTCAAATTAGGTATAGTGGTTATTATGAATGAGCCTATCCCACAGTCATCTTCTGAATCCGCTTCAATGAAGTCTGCCTCTAATGGTTGGCGCACTTTTGGTATTGTTGTTATTACTGTCGTGCTCACGCTGGGTGTCGGTTACTGGTTGTTAACCACTTATGTGTTTCCGGACAAGTTCACCCCCGTGGTATTAAATCAAAAAGAACAACGCGTATTGGATCAAAAACTCCAACGTGTTGGTGTTAAACCGTCAAGACAGCAAACCCTCAAACCAGAACCATACAGTGAGGCAGGGGCCAGCCGGACTGTTTCCTTTAGTGAAAAAGAACTCAATTCCATGTTGGCCCGTAATAAAGACCTGGCTAATAAACTAGCTATCGACCTATCAGATAACCTGGCCAGTGCCTTGTTACTGGTTAATCTGGATCCCACCTTTCCTGTGATTGGTGGTCAAACTTTGAAAGTCACCGCCGGTATGGAATTTAGCCTGGCCAAGGGAAAACCCAGCGCCATCCTCAAGGGAGTGAGTGTCTGGGGTGTGCCGATACCAAATGCCTGGTTAGGTAATATGAAAAACGTTGACCTCTTTACCGAGTTTGGCCAGGCCGGTGGTTTCTGGCAGGCCATTCAGGAAGGTGTGGAATCCATCGAGGTAAAAGAAGGCAAGTTACAGATTAAGCTTAAGGAATGATGTGATACATCATCAATAACAATACTTATCAGTAAGCGGCAAAATAATGAAACTATCACTTAGCCCTACATACTTAAAAGCGCTTTTCCTTGAGACTGTCTGGAATAGTTCTAAAACAGAACTATCGGGTTGGCAAGCAGGCGTTATCACCAGTTTACGTATTACCCACCTGATTATTCGAGATGTCATAGAGGGTATGATTACCTTGCGTGCTATGGGGCTGGTTTACACCACCATTTTGGCACTGGTGCCATTACTCGCGGTGAGTTTCTCTGTGCTAAAAGGTTTCGGCGTTCATAATCAAATAGAGCCCTTCTTGTTAAATTTACTTTCACCCTTAGGGGATAAAGGCGCAGAAGTCACGGCAAAAATTATTGAGTTTGTAGATAACACTAAAGCCGGCGTATTAGGTTCACTTGGGCTTGCGTTGCTTTTGTTCACTGTGATTTCACTTTTACAAAAGATCGAACGATCATTTAATTACACCTGGCATGTATTGCAGCTTCGGTCTATGGGTAAACGCTTCAGTGATTACCTTACTGTTGTCATGATTGGCCCGGTACTCTTATTTTCTGCGTTGGGTATTACCGCGTCTATTGCTAACGTGTCAGTGATACAAAATGTCATGCAAATTGAGTCTATCGGTTTTTTGACTCATCTCGTGGGACGTTTGCTGCCTTACTTGTTGGTTATTAGCGCCTTTACCTTTGTGTATATGTTTGTGCCCAACACGAAAGTTAAATTTAAGTCAGCACTCATTGGTGCCATAGTGTCGGGCGTATTGTGGGAAACCAGTAGTTGGGCTTTTGCTTCATTTGTCGTCGGTTCATCTAAATACACGGCTATTTATTCAGCCTTTGCTTCAATGATTATTTTCTTTATCTGGTTATACGTTACCTGGGTAATTTTATTAATTGGTTGTAGCATTGCTTTTTATCATCAAAATCCATCACAACAAAACCTGGATGCCAGAAAAATAAACTTAAGCAACCGTGAAAAAGAAACGATTGCCTTAAATATTATGGTGCTCATAGGCAAGCACTATCATGCACACAAAGCCGCATGGACAATTGAATCCCTGGCTTTACATATGAATATTAGCTCGGAAGCATGCATAAAAATTATTAAACAATTACTCAATAAACATTTGCTAAACGAAACAGCCGATACGCCCACCACTTATATTCCTGCTTATGATTTGGAAACGATACCAGTATACGACATTATTTCTGCAATACGTTGTTCAGGAGAAACCAAAAGTCATGCTTTGAATCTCATAGAAACCGAAGATGATGTTAAACAACTTCAAAAAGAAATTGATGAATCTATTATGCGATCATTAAAACAGAAGTCTTTAAAGGATTTGTCTATTTAAGTAGACATAATCAAAAATCAAATGTAAATGATAAGTTTTTACTCTGACCCTAAATTTGCTATTAAAGAGCTCGGAGTAAGTGAGCTCTTTAATTATGGTAATGTTATTAACATCCATCATCTTCAGTTATCTCATTACCTGCTACATCAAGTTCAGGTTGACCACTTTCATCAGTGACAATAACCCTGGTAAACATCATATTTTCGATACGATCGAAGTTTGTATCTAACGCATTATTTACCGTGGTGTCGCGCAGTCCGTCATAAATCATAATTTGTCCCTGAGTTTCCTTTTTGCGTTGATGAGTGGTTGGTTCAAGTAGACGGTTTACTTGCCATTTGTCGGCAGTATCTAATAATGCTATATCACCGAGAGATTCTTCTGCTTGAATTGATCCGCTTAATGCCGCAAGGAATAATAGTGTAATAATAGAAATAGAATTATTTAATGGGTTATGTAGTGTAGTTGTTTGCATGATCCTTCTCCTGTGACTATTGTTATGGACTAGCTCTTGTGTTTTGTTGCATGTCTAGAAACATAGCTGTAATGGGCCAAATCTTTGCGGCGATTAGAAGATGGTTATACGACGTTTATCCGACGCTTAAATGTTGATAGGAAAATTGATACGGCGAACAGGGATGGACATTCATGACAGATAAATGTGTCAGTAAAAATGTGGATTTAAGTCAGCCATTTATGGTGGGCGAATGGTTGGTTGAACCTGCTATAGAGCTTATTAGTAAAGGCGATCTTAAAGAAAAGCTTGAGCCACGGGTAATGGATTTGCTGGTTTGCCTCTCGAGTAAAGCTGGGGAAGTTATTACTCGGGAGGAGCTGGAATCTAAAGTTTGGGTCGGCATGGTGGTGGGTTACGATGCTTTGACCAGTGCGATGATTAAATTACGAAAAGCATTCCATGATGATTCTAAACATCCAAAAATTATTCAGACTGTTTCTAAAAGGGGTTATCGGCTGATTGTTGAGGTAAGCCCTGCTAATAATGTAACAGCAACCGACACTCTTCTTCCGTCTATTATAGGAAAAACTAATATCAATCCATTACGTTTAGGATTATGGGCTGGGATAGTTATACTTTTTTTAGGATTAATATATTTTAACAATAGCGGTATTCAGTCTAAGCATGTCGGTATTCCTTCAATTATCGTACTGCCTTTTGTAAACATAAGTGATGATCCTGAACAGGCTTATTTTTCTGATGGTATCACCGAGGATATCATCACAGATTTATCTCGCATTTCGAAACTTAATGTTATGGCACGAAATACATCTTTTCGTTACAAAGGACAGGTTGTAAATCCCCGGGATATTGGAAAAGAGTTAAAGGTTCAGTACATACTGGAAGGCAGTATCCGAAAGTCGGGGGATAAATTAAGAGTTAATGCACAGCTAATAGATACGGTTAATGGCTATCATGTTTGGTCAGATCGTTATGATCGAAAGTTGGTAGAAATATTTGCTGTTCAAGATGAGTTAACACGAAATATTGTTAATGCGCTTGCGATAAAACTTACGGAACAGGAAGAAACTAGCCTGGCTCGTGTTTCGACTAATAATTTCCAAGCCTATGAGCATTTTTTACTGGGGCAAAAATTTGCGAGAGAGAGGACGCAGGAAAGTTTTGTTCAAGCAGAGGCTGAATTCAAAGAGGCCATAAAACTAGATCCATCATATGCACGTTCTTATGGCTCTTTAGCCATTGTAATCATGAGAAAGTACACGAATGCCTGGACTGATTCGCCAGCAGAAAGTCGGGACCGCGCATTAGATATGGCAAAAAAAGCAGTTGCACTAAATAACACGTTACCACAAGCATACTGGTCATTAGGGTTTGTTCATCTTTATCGCAATGAATTTATTGAGGCAGCTAAAGCCGTTGAAAAAGCAACGGCGATAGCGCCTAGTTATGCAGATGGATATGGCTTATTGGCACTCATTAATAATCGTTTAGGGGGTACTGATAATGCCAATAATGCGATCCGATTAATTAAAAAAGGTATGAAACTTAATCCACATTACACGTGGGACTACCCCTATAATTTAGGTCGTGCGCCTTATAATAAAGGTCAATATCAACTTGCGATAGAGTTGTTACAAAAAGCGTTGGAACGCAATGAGTACTCTATGCAACCTCGCTTATTTTTGGCTGCCAGCTATAGCGGTCTTGGTATGCAAGATGAAGCAGAATGGGAGGTTGAACAAATACTCAACATTAATCCTATGATTACAATTTCACATATGAAATCAACAAGCAGTATCGATAATAATAAAGCAATGAAAAATTATATATTACTTTTACGTAAGGCAGGCTTGCCAGAGTAGTTTTATTAAAGAGGAGCAAGATAATTAAAGGATCAATGGGGTGGGACTTGATTGGTTTGTTTTTTATATTTCGTAGAGAAGGATTTAGTCGTTTCTAAAATAATATAAAAGCCCGCTTTATTCGCGGGCTTTTAAAGTCAATATTGCTAATTGATTCGTTCAAAATGATAAATAGAATTTTTCTTGAACTTGCCATCTTTGAAAATTGTATATGTTGTTTTCAAATGATTTTTACTGAGTAGTTGATGTTTTATTTTATGAACATGACCGGCCTTAGAATTACACAAACCTGTGCTCATATCGCAGTTCATAACTAGTTCATTATCTTTTGAAAGGTCTTCTGCGACTAACTCAGGCTGGTTTTTCTTTGCACAATAATGTTTAGCTTGTACTGACTGGCAGTCTTTGCTGTTATCGCAATGGTACATAGTTGCCATTTCTTTTTTTGTTCCGGGTAAAAGGTTTTCTTGAACGGTCGATCCTTTACCAATAACTTTGAAGTTCATAGCAACTTTATTTGTACCTACTAAGGGTGCTGCTGCTTTGCTTTTTGTCGCTTTTCCTTCTTGCATTGACGCAGGTGCTAGTTTCCATGCTCCTCTAAGTGTTTTCATTAATTTGAATTGTTCAGTTGCTTCACTGGCTATGGTGGTTGTAGTAAACAAACCACAAATACTGGCTAGAGATAGTGCTAAGATAATATTTTTCATGTCACTCTCCTTCCTTTGGTTAATTCGTACATAATTATAGTTAAAATTAATGAGAAATCTGTAAGGAGATGTTTTTTCCTTATAAGATTTTGTTATAAGGATTATGTGGTTAGCATAAAATTAAAAAAGGGTTGGTGAGATAATATGCGTATCACTCCCAACCCTGACCAATAGGTACAGACTGGATTGGTTTGAAAGAATCAAGCAAATAATTTTGGGGGGACAGACCATGTTTTACACGAATAATGTTAATATAGTAATATAATTAAAATAAGGATGTTTATGTCTACAGAATCATTACAAGCAACTCCCAAACAAAATGCTATAGCGGTTGTCTTTCTTAGTATTATATTACTTTCATTATGGGGACGTTTTGAATTTGAAGACGCCGCATTTAAAACAACAGCTTTAACTGTACTTGATAATAACGATAGTCATTTAATAACTCATGCAGGGAATAAGATTGTTGTTATAAATGAAAGTGGGGCGATTAACCGTGTATTTTCTTATGAAGAATTAGGGTTAAACGGGACAATAATAGATATTCAATTGCTGAATAACAATGATTTTCTTGTTGGTATAGAAGAATCTAAAAATATATATCGATGTGCTATATCAAAGAAAGCTTGTTATGCAGAAAACATTCCTATTATGCAAAGTGTATCGAATATATTTCGATTTCATTATGTATCAAGTTTAAATGCATATTATATTTCAGATACAGGAAATCATCGCATTCTATATGTGGATCTGAATAAAAATGATGCTGCTGTTATTTCAAAACCCGGTCAATTTAAGTATCCAAATGAAATTATTTATACCGCTAAAGATAAAATATTTATTGTAGACAACAACCATTTTAAAGTTGCAGCTTATGATCATTCTTCTGGCAAGCTTGAAGAAAGTTCTCTTGTTTATACTACTAAAACTAAATTGTCAGAAAATTCATTTCCAGTTGATATAGGCTTAAGTCAAAGTAGAGAAATGTTTGCAACTATTTCAAACTATACTTTAACCTCTTCAGATATTGTGGCCTATTCGGAAGATGGTAAAGCAGTCAAAAAATTAGCTCTAAAAAAAGATGAGCACCCTCATTCAATTACTTCTATTGATAACCAATTAATCATTGCATTTCCCGAACAGTATCGGTTGATAGCTTATGATTATTCGTATGAAACATTGACGAATTTTTCGAATTTAAAATTATTAAACCTTTTACAAAGTGTAAAAAAAGAGAAAGAGCATTTCCAGTTATTATCTCTGTTGATGTTAGTGTTAGCTGTTATTGCTGGTTCGGGAATGATTTGGATTGCTATTACTATATCAAATGACAATAAGGCTAAAGAAGAAAGGAAGAATGTTGAAGCTTTACCTGAAACTTTTTTTCAAAAATATGATGGGATTCATTGGATTGAACCCGATTTTACAATATTAAGAAATATGAAGTTTGTCATTATATCAGTGTCCATATTGCTGGCAATTATTATACTATTTCTATGGTATGGAATTGGGCAGCTAGACTTAAAGGTAGATGAAGCCTTGCCAGATGGATTTTTTCAAACGTTATGGGGTATGAGTGCGTTGTTTATATTCGTTATTCTTTTTGCCGTGTTTTATTCTATACTTAAATTGAATAACCGTATTGGTACTGATGGTGTAAAACTTTATGTTGATAATTATAAAAGACAACAACATTCATTTTTGCCTGGGGAATTACTTTTTTCGCATAACATTATATATACGAATAATGAAAGAATTATGCTTCAATTGGGGAATGGGAAACCTTTATATAGTGAATCAGAAATTAAAATTCATATTCTGCCGTTGCTTGAAAAGGCAAAAAAAATCAGTGCAATAAACCTTTTTATTCGTCGATTATCAGAACTTAGATTCGATGCCATATCAGGGTTGATTGCTATGGTAGCATTAGTGTATTTTCTTGCTAACCCATCAGTTTGGTTAGGCTTTTAAACAATTAAAGGTGTCAGAGCCCTTTAATTGTAATATTAGAGAAATTATACTCTGACCTCATTTATGTTGAACTCAATAACAAACCAACAGTATTAGGGATTTATTAAAATACAATATGAAACTAACTGATGTAAAAGCCAGTATTTCAAATTTAAACTCAGGCGTGTTCGCTTTAGTGTTAATTGCTATTGTAAACCTAACAATCCTTTCAATAGCTAATGCTGAACAGGCTCCTCCAGGCGATTGGCTTAAGCAAGCGACACAAACAATCAAAAAACAGGATGCGATACTTAAAAAGTCCACATCAGAAAAAATCAATGTTGAAACACTTTCTAACTACTTGAATGATATCAATGACATTAAAAGTAAAGCACTGGAATGTATTACGGGCAACGAAACGCAACTTCAAAAAGTAACTGAAGATTTAAAGACCTTAGGTAAACCCAGCGCAAAAGAATCTAAAGAGGTTATAAAAAAACGCTCTAGCTTGTCTGCCAGGCAAAAAGAACTCGATAAACAACTTTCGAGTTGCAAACTGTTACAACTGCAAAGCCAGGATTTAATAAAAGCCATTAATAAACTCCAGCAAAAAATTATAGCGGAACGGCTTTCTGCACAAACTGCTAACATCCTCACTGTTTTGGTCGATAACATAAAAGCACCTGCTGCCGGCTGGAAAGACAGCATTGAGTTCTTACGTGCACAATACAAACTCAAATTGCTTAGCGTACAACAAATAATATTACTTATATTGCTAGTGATTATTGCAGTGATTAGTGCGGTTTATTTTAGCCGACGGTTAACCGTAATAGCGCCGTTGACAATCACACCTGAAGATAATGTATCTGCTTTTGTGCTTGCCTTTCGTACCAGTATGGCGCGCGCGTTACCCTGGTTATTTCCCGTGGGCGTTACGGCGGCCTTTTTATCCATTGCATTACCGTTAAGCCCATTGCCTTTTATTACAAAAGCAACCTATATGCTTGGTGCTTATCTGAGTCTGATGGTTTTAATTAATATATTAATTAGCCCAATACCACCGGCTTTAACTTATATAACCCAACCAGACTTATTATCCAGACGTTTTGGCAAGCAACTAAAAGTATTAGTAAGTTTGTGTCTGCTTGGTTTGTTTTTATTGACCGGTGAATTCAAAGCCAGCTTAAGCGAATCGGTTTATTTATTAAGCCGCGGTATTTTTAGTGTATTACTTATTATTAATTTAATTGCCATTTTATGGACAGTACGCTTATTCTCCTGGGCAATACTTTCTCGTAAGCCGCGCATACTTATCAGTCTGGTATTATTTAGTTGTTTGTTAGCTGAACTGGCCGGTTACCGTAACCTTTCTTCATTTGTTCTTGGCGGCATACTCGCGACCGCTGCATGCCTTGGTTTTGCTATTCTTATTTATCGCTTTACAAAAGAAATATGTGATGGCATGGATGAAGGCCGACTGGAATGGGAGCAAAAAATACGCGACCGTGTCGGCTTACGTAAAGACGCGATGGTCCCCGGGTTAATCTGGATACGCCTAATTCTTTTTATCGGTATATGGGGAAGCTTTGCCTATCTAAGCTTGCATATATGGAATCTGGACGATCCTTGGTTAGCTATTATTATTTCCTACCTTACCGATGGTTTTCAAATCGGCACGCTTAATGTTACGCCCACAAGACTTGCAACCGCGCTGCTTGCTTTTGCGGTAACGCTTCACCTTTCACGATATATTAAAAACCATGTTGTGCCGCATGGCCTTAAATATACCAAACTGGATCGTGGTGCACGTGAAGCCGTTGCTTCGCTTTCTGGTTATTTAGGGATTATCATCGCTATTTTAATTGCGCTATCCATCACCGGCGTGAAGATGCAGAGCATTGCAATTATAGCAGGCGCACTTTCTGTTGGTATTGGTTTTGGTTTACAGAATATTGTTAACAACTTTATTTCCGGACTGATACTTTTATTCGAACGTCCTATTCGCCGTGGCGACTGGATTGTAACCGGCAATACCGAAGGCTATGTTAAATCCATTAACATTCGCTCTACACAAATTGAAACCTTCGACAGAGCCGATGTTATTGTGCCGAACTCTGAACTGATTACAGCCAAGGTAACAAACTGGATGTTACGCGATCCTTTTGGTCGCATTTTGATACCGATAGGCGTGAGCTACGATGCCGATGTAGAAAAAGCGTACAATATTTTATTGGATATTGCACTTAACCACCCTATGGTGGTTAAAAAACATCGCCAAATGTCCGAACCGAAAGTTCTATTCAGAAAATTTGGTGATAGCGCGTTGGAGCTGGAGTTGCGCTGTTTTATCAAAGATATTGATCAGCGCTTAAATGTCATTAGCGAACTTAACTTTGCTATTGTAGCCGCCTTTAGACGTGAAGGTATTGAGATACCGTTCCCACAACGTGTAGTGACTGTGGCTAACTGGAAAGATAAGAATTAAAATAGGAAAATAAGGGTCAGAGTAAAAACTCCCGTATATGAATAACAATAACTCATCCTGGACTTTACCACTCGCACTGTTAGCTTTTTATTTTATGGTATTTACACTCTGTGCAATTGAACCATACGATCGTAATGTGTGGTGGGCTGAGAATATACCCGTATTGGTTATAGTGGGCGCGATAGTGTGGCTGTCACGTATGCATCGTTTTTCTAACATCAGTTATTTTTTAATGTCGGTGTTTATCATCCTTCATACCATTGGTGGGCATTATACGTTTGAGCGCGTACCGTTTAATTGGGTGAGTGATTTGTTCGGTTTTGAACGTAACCATTATGATCGTGTTGCACATTTTTCAGTTGGCTTTTATGCCTATGCAATTGCCGAAGTGTTAATGGCTCGCCGATTGGTGCGTACTCGCTGGATTGTTTCGTTATTTCCAGTGTTTGCTATTGCAACAGTTGCGGGTATGTATGAAATTATCGAGTGGCAATATGCCATGTCTGCTGATCCTAAAGCGGGAATTGCCGTGTTGGGATCACAAGGTGATATCTGGGATGCACAGAAAGATATTCTTGCCGACACCCTGGGTGCGATATTAGTGATGGTATTATTTTTCTACCAGAACCGCGTTGAACTCGCCAACTTACGTAGATGAAATAAATGGGGTCTATACCGTATTGAGCCCGGCCAAAAAGAGACTAGAATATAATAAAGAGGATCTGTCCCCTATTGAAAGATTTATTAGTTTTTTTAAAGTTGATCAATTACTTAAGCAATATTTCTCAGGAGAATGATTATGTTATCCAAAATTCAATTCTTTAATTTTCTGAGCATACTATTTATAAGCATTGGTATGACAGCCTGCGGCGGCGGAAATGTGCAAGGTACGGGTACGTTGGAAATTGGTATAACGGATGCACCAGTGGATAGTGCTGAAGCAGTCGTCATACATTTTACCGAAGCCACATTACATGGCCCGGATGGGAATACCATTGTCCCGGTGATAGACCCTGTTACCGGTGATCCCGGTCGCAGCATTGATTTACTCCAGTTACAGGGTGGTATGTGGACTGGTTTATTTACTGACGTGGTCACTGCAGGTCAATATAGCTGGATCCGTCTTACCCTGGACTTAACTCAATCTTATATTCAGATTAGTGGGCAACAATATGCATTGCGTTGTACCAGCTGTGAAAATAATGGTTACCGTTTAAATCGTAGTTTTAATGTTGCTACTGACGGTACGATGGCGTTAATGCTTGATTTTGATTTGCGTAAATCCATTACTGATCCTTCTTCCAGTTTAGACTATATTTTGCGTCCTACCGTACGTGTTGTTGAAATTGCGGCTAGTGGTGTCATTATGGGAGAGATTGATTCAACTTTAATTGCTAATTTAGGTGGCTTTACGGGTTGTAGTGTTTATGCCTTTGCAGGTAATGATGCCTTACTTGATGATGTTTATATTCCAATAGATATGGCGATTCCAGCTGAACAAAATAATCCAATCAGTACCGCAAAGGTTGTTTATGAGAATAATCTTTATCAATATACGTTATCGTTCCTGCCTGCAGGTGATTATACTGTGGCATTAACCTGTGATGCTGACATGGATAGTGCCGCAACAGATGATACGTTAACGTTTAGTGATCCTGTCAATGTAACTGTAATCGCAGGTGAAACCAGTAACGGTGATATCAATTTATAAATGATTCAGTCTATCTAAGTACCGTATTGTGCTCTGCCCCCATTTATTTGTTATATACTTATTTGTGAATTATCGGATGGAGTCGATCATGAATTCATATAATATTAAATACTTTCTCTTATTTTCTTTTGTTCTTTTCTTAACGGCCTGTACCGCAGGTGATACTCAGTTTGCAGAGCAAAGCCCAGCGGGTTTTTTTTATGGTCTATGGCATGGTGTTATTTCATTTATCAGCCTGATTATCCATCTCTTTAATGATGGTGTTCTGGTGTATGAAACCAACAACACCGGAGGCTGGTACGATTTTGGTTTCCTGATTGGTGTAAGCAGTGTCTGGGGTGGCGGTTGTCATATTAGTTGTAAATCAAAGGCGCAAAAAAAGTACGATCAAGAATGGGAAGAGGTTGGTGAGAAGGTTGAGAAAAAAGTCATGCGTAAGTTAAAAGAATGGTCAGAGGATGAAGAAAACATAGGCAAAGATACAGAGTGGGACGATATAAGCGATAAGGTTGAAAAGAAACTCAAAAGAAAAATTAGAGAGTGGGCAGAGAAGGACTAATAAGGAGATGATGGATACGCTAGTGACCACGGAGTGGTTAAGTCAACATCTTGATGATGCGGATCTGGTGCTGCTTGACTGTACAGTTTGTACCATCATGCAGGATGACGGTGGTTTTCATAATGTCAGTGGTCGTCCTGACTATAATGTGGGCCATATTCCAAATGCGGGATTCGCTGATCTCAAGGATGAACTCTGCGATACCAACAATCCGATCGAGTTTGCTTTACCAACACCTGAACAGTTTTGCTCTTCCATGGGTGCATTGGGTGTGGGTGATGATTCTCGTGTTGTACTTTATGATACAAATTATACCGCATGGGCTGCGCGTGTTTGGTGGATGTTGCGCTGGGTCGGTTTCGATAATGCAGCTATTCTCGATGGTGGTATGAGTGGTTGGACAGCTGAAGGGCATACGCTGTCACTTGAGCCTGTTACCCGACCTGCAAAACAGTTAACACCCAAACCTCATCCAGAACTGATCGCTGATCGTGATGAAGTATTTGCCAGTATTGATGATGCTGCTGTCACGCTCATTGATACTTTACCTGACGTTTTTTACCGAGGTGAAATGTCTATTTACCAGCGACCCGGACACATTCCCAATGCTATAAATATCGATGCACTTATGCTTCTTGATAAGACAGGCCGTTTCCGCTCGCAAGATGAACTGGCGGCCATGCATAACCTGGATCATCAAGCTCGTATCATTACTTATTGCGGGGGTGGTATTGCTGCGTCTTCGAACGCCTTTATTATGACGCGGCTCGGTTTTAATAACGTTGCTGTTTATACCGACTCACTTCAGGTATGGGCGGCTGATCCCGTTAACCCGATGGTGGTTGACGATTGATGAATAAACCAAATGCTATCAAAGTCTGGGTAAGTTTTGTTATACGCATGACGTTATTTGCTGTTATGTTTATGTGGCCAGCGGGTACTCTATATTGGTGGGAGGCATGGGTAATCGTCGGTCTTTGGGCCATCTATGGGGTTGTTATAACTTGTTATTTATTGCGGCATGACCCTGCATTACTTATCGAACGATTGAAACTTGTACCACTACATAAAGAACAAAAGGCTTGGGACAAGGTCATCATGCTTTTGTTTTTTATTGCGGGTCTTGGTCTCTATATTGTTCCCGGATTTGATGTGGTGCGATATGAGTGGAGTGAATCTTTACCACTATGGATGAAGATTTTAGCAATGCTTATACATTTACCATGCTTTGTATTGCTAGGCTGGGTGATGCGTGAGAATACCTATCTAGCGCAAGTTGTAAAAATTGATAAAGCACGCGGTCACCAGGTGATCACGACAGGGCCTTATGCTTTGGTTCGTCATCCTATGTACACCATTGTTATCATTTTATTATTTGCCGTACCCGTTGCGCTTGGGTCAAGATTTGCATTGTTTCTTGCTGTATTTTTAACAGTGCTACTGATCGTACGGACTTATTTAGAAGATCGTACTTTACATGCCGAGCTACAGGGTTACCCGGAGTACGCAAAACAAACACGTTATAAATTAATCCCAGGACTATGGTGAATAATAGGGGTTAGAGACCAATTTTGCTAAATACCCTAAGGGAAAAAATTAAAGGGGACAGAATACTTACACAGAGAGAGGTTAGCCCTGAAAACAGCTGTATGAACTTGAGAAACAATAATTCCTCCGCCCCCCTTCACAGGGAAAGGGGGACTTTGGACATTAAGCATAGATGATCTAAGCTGAGGGTGCTTTTTTAAACGCTTTTCGTATTTTTGCAACTTGTTTCTTTTCCCATTGTTCGGCCGCTTTCCACATCATTGTCGCTTTTTGTTCACTGACTTTTAGAAGTGCTTTTTCGCGTTTCATTACGGCATTAAGTTGGTCTTTTAATACAGTAATTTCAGCTTTTGCTGCTGCTTTGGCCAGCTTAAGTTCTTCACGCGCAGCTGCACTCGCTGCTCTTAGTGTTTCTTTTGTTGCTTTTAGATCTGTTCTTAGTTTCTTGGTTAAGTCATGGCGTTTGCGAGTTGCCGCGCTTTTATGTACCGATGTTGAGGAACGTTTTTTAGTTGATGTTTTTTTCTTACTTGCCATGATTAATATCTCCCTTGGTTTTTATTTTGCTACTATTATTAAGTATAGTTGTTTATTTAATTAAAAAAAAGTCAAAGCTCTTTAAAGTTTATTTTAACCACTTATTATTTTTTGTTATTATTTATAAAAGTTGAAATAATAGTGGGCAGACCCCAATTAATTTCGAGATGATAAAATGAAGCGTTTTTTACTAATTGCATTTAGTTTGATGGTTTTAACCGCTTGTTCGCTGCCTAAGCAGCATGAGCTGTCGCCCTTTGCTGATATTCATTTACATTTTAACTGGGATCACGAAGAGTTGTTGAGTGCTAAAGAGGCAGTTAAAATTCTAGAAGAGCATAATGTTGTTCTTGCCGTGGTTTCCAGTGTTCCATCGCATTATTCCCTTAAGTTAAAAGAAGCGGGTGGTGATTGGATCATTCCTTTGGTTACGCCTTACTATCATGCAGGCAACCGACTGAATTGGTATTTTGATAAAACGCTGGTAGGTAAAATTCGTAAGCTCATTGAAACGGGGGATTATGCCGGTATTGGTGAAGTTCATCTGGCCACTGGAGTAGGACAGCGTCGGGATAATCCTGTTTTTGTTGGCTTGCTGGAATTAGCAAAAGAATTTAACCTGCCTTTTTTGATTCATACGGATGCGGGTGACTATCGGTATTTTTTGCCTATTTGTAAAAAATATCCTGATATCCGTTTTCTCTGGGCGCATGCCGGTGGTGTGTTAGGTCCTGATCAGCTCGAACCTTTAATGCAAGCGTGTCCAAATGTCTGGTTGGATTTAGCGGCGCGTGATCCCTGGCATTACGATTATTTTGCTTATGATGATTATTCTTTGTTAGACGGTTGGCGTGAATTGATTATTAAGTATCAGGATCGCATTATGACGGGAACCGATCCTGTTTGGAATGCACACCAAATTTACCGCTGGTATGAAGCGGATGAAGGTTGGGCACACTATTCTGATTTTCATCATTTTCACCGACGTTGGATGAAACGTTTTCCTGCTGATGTTGAAAAAAAATTACGCTTAACCAATGCGCAGAAATTTTTTGCTGTAAAAGGTTTAAAACAATAGGGAACAGACCTGAATTAATTTTAAAGCACGTAATACATGATCGTAAAGTAATGGGTTGCGCTACCTGCCAGCACGAACAAGTGCCATATGCCGTGGAAGTGATATTTCTTTAGATCCAGAATGTAAAAGACAATCCCAACAGTATAGAACAGTCCACCTCCCAGCAACCAGAGAAAACCGGCCATTGATAGTGACTCAATGAGGGGTTTAATTGCGATAAGGGCAATCCAGCCCATTAATAGATAAATGATAACTTGAATAATGCGCGGTTCATCTGATGAAAAGCAGTCTAGTAATATTCCTATCACTGCCAGCCCCCATATTACGCCAAATAATGACCAGCCCCATGCCCCATTGAGACTGACAAGTACAAACGGGGTATAGCTACCGGCAATCAGTAAATAGATGCCGATATGATCCAGTTTTTTGAATACTGCTTTTACCGAACCTTTAGTGCCGTGATAGAGCGTTGAAAAAAGATATAACAGAAAAAGGCTTGTGCCGTAGATACTGAAACTGACAATGCGCCAGACATCACCTTTTAACGAGGCAAAAACCACCAGCACAACCAGACCCGCCAGTGCGATTACCGCGCCCAGCAAGTGTGTAAAAGTATTTAATTTTTCACCGTGATACATAATTCATTCTTTAATCAGAACTAATGATAGTAATATTTTATACCAAATAAAAGGTGACAAAATGATCAATAGGGGTCAGAGTAAAACTTAATTGTATGAATAACAATGGATCATTTTTGTACCCTTAAATATTACTTGTATGGTTCGCTTTTGCTGGTTTTCTTTGGTTCTTACAAAAGGGTGCAAATAAAAAATATTAATGAACATTAAAGGGGGCCTCCCCCCAATTATTTGTGTTTTGCAAATGAGGTATAAGGCAGCTATCTTTATATTATGAAAGACGGTTTAACATCAAGTGTTCAAGATAAATTGGCCTATAGCTTGCTTAAGCTAATTGAGGAAATGGTTGCCGAATTATATACCAATAAACCTCGCACTTTTATTCTTACTCTCGATAGTTCTCTTTATGATGATTTGGGTCTGGATAGTTTAGCGCGAGTCGAGCTGATTAGCAGGATTGAACAACGCTTTAAGGTCGCATTACCACAGCGAGTGTTTGTAGAAGCAGAATCACCACGTGACTTGTTGCGATCGATTCTTGGTGCTCAGGGCCAAAAGGAATCTGTTTCTTCAAAAGATGTGGTCGAACTGGTTGTTGGTAAAGTAGAGGAGTTACCTCATCAAGCTTCAACCCTGATCGAAATTCTGGAATGGCATGTACAACATAATCCTGATCGATTGCATATTCATATTGTTGGTGATGATGGTGAAGCTGAAACATTAACCTATAAGCAGCTTTGGCAAGGTGCAGAGAAAGTAGCCAGCGGGCTGCAGCAACAAGGTATTCAGTCTGGTGATACCGTGGCGATTATGTTGCCTACAGGTAAAAATTATTTTTTTTGTTTCTATGGCATCGTTTTAACCGGCGCCATTCCGGTTCCTATTTATCCTCCCGTAAGACGTAGTCAGCTCGAAGACCATTTACAACGACATAGTGGCATTTTGAATAATTGTGTTGCGAAAATATTAGTGACTATGCCGGAGGCAAAGGTTGTTGCCCGGTTATTAAAATCACAAGTTTTAAGTTTACGTGCAGTGGTCACGGTTGCTGATCTTACTTTGTCTTCGGCATCATATGTTCGTCCTTCTATAAATCCCAATGATATTGCTTTTCTTCAATATACATCAGGTAGTACGGGTAACCCAAAAGGTGTTGTGTTGACGCATGCTAATTTACTGGAAAATGTACGTGCCATGGGTAAAGCAGTAGACGCGACACCGAATGATGTTTTTGTCAGCTGGTTGCCACTCTATCATGACATGGGATTGATCGGTGCATGGTTCGGTAGTTTGTATTTTGCGATGTCGTTTGTCGTGATGTCTCCATTGAGTTTTTTAACGCGGCCAAAACGCTGGTTATGGACGATTCATCAATACCGGGGGACATTATCTGCTTCGCCTAATTTTGGTTTTGAACTTTGTTTAAAAAGACTTAATGATGAAGATATTGAAGGACTTGATTTAAGTTCCTGGCGCTTAGCTTTTAATGGTGCAGAGCCGGTGAGTCCGGAGACAATTAAACATTTTACCGAGCGTTTTCAAGCGGTAGGTTTTAAAGAGGAAACCATGATGCCGGTTTATGGTTTGGCTGAATCTTCAGTGGGGCTGGCATTTCCACCACTACATCGTAAGCCAGTTATTGATCGAATAAAACGTGATCAATTAAGTCAGGCAGGGCAGGCTGTGCCGGCTGAAAAAAGTGATAAAAATGCTTTAAGTTTTGTCGCTTGTGGACATGCTTTATCCGGTCACCAGATTCGGATTGTAGATAGTAATGGCAAGGAACTACCTGAACGGCATGAAGGTTATGTGCAATTTCGTGGCCCTTCAGTGACATCCGGTTATTACCGAAACCCGGAACAGACCAAAAAATTATTTATTGGTAATTGGTTAGATTCAGGTGATCTGGGTTATATAGCTGAGGATGATATTTTTATTACCGGAAGAGACAAGGATGTCATTATTCGAGCAGGACGTAATGTTTACCCGCATGAACTCGAAGAAGCCGTCGGTAATATAGAAGGCATACGCAATGGTTGTGTCGCGGCATTCCCTGCAAAGGACCAACGCTCAGCCACAGAACGTTTGGTGGTGCTGGCAGAAACAAGAGAAACAGATTCGGCGATTCAACAGGAATTGAAAAATCAGATCAGTATCATATCCAATGATCTGATTGGTTTGCCGCCGGATGAAATTATTATTGCACCACCACATACGGTTTTAAAAACATCCAGCGGTAAAATCAGACGTTCGGCTTGTCGTGAACTCTATGAACAAAATTTACTTGGTCAGGCGACAAAAGCATTTTGGCTACAAATGACCCGCACAGCTCTTCGATCTATGGTGCCGATATGTCGTCGTTTGCAACAACGTTTTGTTAATGGATTATATGTTATTTATGCCTTGCTAGTGTTTACGCCAATAGCTTCTTTGTCATGGTTAGCAGTGATGTTGTTGCCGCGTTTGAAATGGCGTTGGTGGGCAGTACATCACCTTGCACGTTTGCTGATGTATGCTTCAGGAACAAAAGTTGTGGTCAATGGCTTGGAAAATTTACCGCCTGAATCGCAAATCTCTGTATTTGTGGCCAACCATTCCAGTTACGTCGATAGCTTTGCAGTGCTCGCCAAGGTTCCTCGTGATTTTAGTTTTGTTTCAAAAAGTGAGTTTCAGAATAATATGTTTACAGGTCCTGCATTAAAAAGATTACATGCAGAGTTTGTTGAACGCTTTGATATAGAAAAAGGCGTAAGCGATACGCTTAATATTGCCAGTAACAAACAAAGAGATCAGTCACTATTTTTTTTCCCTGAAGGGACTTTTACTCGCGTGTCTGGATTACAGAATTTTCGTATGGGAGCATTTATCACAGCAGCAAAATCCAATATGCAGGTTGTGCCAATTGCAATCCGTGGTACACGTTCGATTTTACGAGCAGGAACATGGATGCCACGTCGTGGCCGTATTACTATTACTATTGGGCAGGCAGTGACACCTGAAGTTTTAGCTGAAGGGAAAACAGAAGATAACTGGACTGTTGCTGTTAAACTCAAAGAAGCAGCGCATCAACATATATCACGTTATTGTGGTGAAGCTGATCTTTCTCAGGAAACGTCATATTAAATATAAATTCATAAACGAGGTTGTTATGTCAGACATTAAAGATGCATCACTAGCGGACTCTGGCGAATCACGCATCGAATGGGCTCTCAAATGATTAAAGGGGTCAGAGCCCTTTAAAAGGATTATTTTTGGATTAAAGATGTCAGTGCATTAATGAATCTCTATGCGTTTCCTTCAGTACTTCTTGACCTCATTTCATTCTGAATCATTGTTGTTACTTTTTATTTCTTTCGCAAACTGTTGGCGTTTGCGAGTCATTTTAATTAATTGATTTTGCACCATGCCATTTATTGAATCATCAGGAAAAATATCGCTATCATTTGCTTTACCCGCTGTTTTTCCTGTAAGCAGTTCCATTACCTGTTCTACTGTCTCTACGGCGTATACATTAAATTGTTTTTCTTTTACGGCATTGACTACATCACTCCGAAGCATTAAATGTTTTACATTAGAAGCTGGTATAATGACAGCCTGACTACCCGT
>JAUWUS010000070.1 GCA_030617815.1 Gammaproteobacteria bacterium | reverse complement strand
TGTTTATAGTCAAATTTTTTTTGATTACATTTAGAGTTAGTAAAAGACTTTTGTCGCTCACCCAGGTTGTTTAATGCAAAGTCAGGATAAAATTAAAACAATACAGTTAATTTCATCTGAATCGTTTATAACACGATTCAGAAACCTTATTATTCTTGCGTGGACAGCCCCCCCGGTCGTCGGATTGTCATTCCTGCTATATATACGTATGTTCAGTGGCGAACAAATGCTTGGTATTATGAAATCGCCACTTGAAATCATATTTATTATTGGCTCTCTGATATTAGCAATCTGGTTTTTCACACATTTTGTCAATCCGATTGTACAAATACTTAAAATTAAAAATTTCACGGACTCTGACGCAGCAGTAAACCGAATGCGACAATTCCCCCTGGTTTTCTGGTCAATATTTCTGATTTACCTGCTAATAGCACCATCAACCGTTATTGTTTCTGCAGAAATGTATACCGATTTCGTGGCTGCACCGGTTGACTGGTTTCGTATTCATCTTGTAGCACTTATTGTTTCTATTATTGTTGGCTTGCCGATTTTCTTTTTATTTCTTGATTTGTTTGGCAAGGTGATGGGACCGATTGGGCTGGATAAGCCGCATATTACGATTAAAGCTAAAGTGTTTATGATTGGCGCTTTAGTACCATTGTTGATTGATACTATGCTTGTTCAGTATTTCTGGACAAGAACAGGTTTTTTTACTTTTGAAACGTTTGTCGTATGGCTTGTGCTTGAGTTACTCGCTATTGTCGGCAGTGTTATTTTTGTTCGTAGCTTTAGTCAATCACTTCAACCGTTACAAAACTGGAGTAACCTGGTTCGCTCAACTGACGAGGATGATAATATTGATTTACTCAGGCCTCAATCTACGGATGAGCTGGGTGTACTGGCTACGAATTATGGAAGATTAATTAACAGCTGGAAAATTAACAACGAAATTTTAAAACTCAATTCTCAAATAATCAGAAGTTCAGGTAGTGCAGCATCGTTAGCAGAAGTGGTTGATAACGTTATTAGTCTTTGTGATGAAGCAATTGGGGATGATATAACATTTTTAATTCTGAAAGATGTTGATGAAGATGAACTTGTTGGTATTGCACAATCCGGAGAACCCTATAAACGTGAAGGTTATTATCGCATAAATCCTGATGAGACATCCCTGGCGAACTGGATTTATAAAAATGGCAAATCAGCAACTATAGTTGATGTCAATGAGGATGATCGTGTTAGTGCTCGTATGGTCGAATCTTTCAATGTTAAATCAACAATGGGCGTACCACTGCAGATAGGTAATAAAACCATTGGTGTTTTAATGACAATTAATCAACAAAAGCAACGTGATTATAGTCCACGTGATTGCATGTTGCTTGAGGGGATTGCACGTGAAGTTGCATATGCAGTGCAAACGAATCAACTTAATCAACAACGGATGGAAGTTGAACAGGAAAAAAAGGATAAAGAGGAACTAATACATTTATTAATGGCCTCAACTGAGGAAGGTATTTATGGCTTTGATTTAAAGGGTATATGTATTTTCATCAATAAAGCGGGTCTTAAAATACTGGGCTATGAGAACGAAGATGAATTATTAGGAAATAATATTCATGAAATGATTCATCATTCGCATCCGGATGGTTCAGACTACCCAATAGAAAAATGTGAAATTATTTTAGCAACAGATAGAGGCAGTGCCAATCATTCTGATAGTGAATTTTACTGGCGTAAAAATGGTTCAGGCTTTCCGAGTGAATACTGGTCGCATCCAATTTACAAGAAAGGAAATATTGTCGGCACTGTTGTTACATTTGTTGACATTACAGAACGTATTGCATCACAGAAGGTCATTCAATACCAGGCTCACTATGACAAGTTAACAGGCCTTCCTAATCGTTGGTTATTACAGGATCGACTAGGACAGAATATTGCTGTTGCAAGCCGAGAACAGCAACATACTGCTTTGATGTTCCTTGATCTGGATCGATTTAAAACAATTAATGATACGCTGGGGCATGAGTTTGGTGATGATGTTTTACTTGAAGTTGCTAATCGCTTATCTAAACTTGTCAGGGAAGGAGATACCCTGGCACGATTAGGTGGTGACGAATTCGTAATGTTATTAACCAGTCTGCATGAAGAGAATGAAGCTATAGATGTAGCACTACGAATATTGCAGGAAATCAAAAAACCATTAAAAGTGAGAGATCGTGATGTTCACCTTGGAGCCTCGATCGGTATTGCTATTTATCCTGAACATGGTTTAGATTCTAATACATTACTTAAACATGCCGATTTTGCTATGTATCGCGCTAAAGAAAAAGGTGGTGATAATTTTCAGTTTTACACATCCAAAATTCATGAAGAAGCAAGTAATCGTTATAAATTGGAAACTGAACTGCATAATGCTATTTTAGCTAACAAGTTAGATATCAATTATCAGCCACAATATAATATGGAAACGGGTGAAGTTGTTGGTGCTGAAGCTTTATGTCGCTGGAACTCAGATGTGTTGGGGACTGTGAAAGTTGAAGACTTTATCTCAGTAGCAGAAGAAACGGGTCTTATTACTTCCCTGGGTTTTTGTGTTATTAACCAGGTTATCGATGATATTCTGGAATGGAAAAATAAAGGACTTAAAGTTCCTCGCATTGCGATCAATTTATCAGTGAGACAAATTAATAATGATGAGACGGTTTCCATGATTATACAAATGTTAAAAGAAAAAGGGATTTCAGGTGAATCTCTCGAATTTGAAATCACTGAACATAGTTTAATGGAAGATCCACAACGTGTCGCCGCAAATATTTCTAAAATAAAAGCGCTGGGTGCAAATATAGCGATTGATGATTTTGGTACCGGTTATTCTTCATTATCATATCTAAAACGTTTTTCAGTCGACGTTTTAAAAATTGACCGTTCATTTGTAACTGATTTATCAACAAATACTGATGATCAGGTAATTGCTGAAACTATCATCGCCATGGCTAAAACGCTGGGTTTGTCGGTAGTTGCAGAAGGTGTTGAAAATAAAGCTCAGGCGGATTTTCTATTAGAAAAAGGCTGTCTTTTTGGCCAGGGATATTTATTTTCCAAACCCGTAACTGCAAAAGAGTGCGCTAAAATATTTATGGTTTGAAGTAAATTTAAGTTATAAGTATTATTGCTATCATTATTAAACTAATAGTAGTTCTATGAAAAGAAAGAAAACTGTTTATAGTATTTATGTTATAGATCTGGATAAGGAAGTTCTTTCCATTAAAAAATTTCGAGATGCGAACCCTGATCATATTGAAGATTATCCCTGCGTTTATGTTGGGCAAACGGCCAAATCACCTGATGATCGTTTTGATCAACACAAAGCGGGTATTAAAGCTAATCGCTACGCAAAAAAATACGGTCTACGTTTACGTTATAAATTATTTGAAGAATATAATCCTATTTCATCCCGTAAAGAAGCTGAGTATAAAGAAGCCTTGCTGGGTGAACATCTTCGTAAACGAGGATTTGCTGTCTGGTGGAACTAGTGATGAAAGATCCGCAATATAAGAAAAAATCTAAATTAGAAAAACTTTATCTGGATACAACGTATTCTGTTTTTATTAATAAACAACAATATGATATTAATATTGGAGAACCCGTACCATTAGGCATTAATAAATTACTTGATAAAGAAAAATCTGCGGTGATATTAACCGCCTGGAATCCTCGAAGTCAGTTGTTATCAGCTCAAGAAAATCAAACCCGCAATAACAAGTTAAAGTCAGCAATTAATCAATATACTGTCTATAGAGCACTAGGGCAGGGTAGTGATTTGTCTGACACATCATGGTCTGCAGAAGAAAGTTATTTAATTTTGGGCATACACAAAGAAGATGCAAATAAGCTTGCTGTTGAATATGGACAATATGCTTATGTATGGCTTGAAAGTGAAATGCCGGCATCTCTAGTTTTTACTCAGCTTTGGCAGTCATTGAGTGATGACAGTTAATCCTGTATTTAATATACTCAGAACAGGAGATAATAATGGCCAAAATTGATACAGATAAATTAGATAAAGTTGTTGCTGATGCAAGGCGTGCCAGTGAAGAGCGTGGAAAAGGATACCGTGAACAAGCACTCGGCTTGTACCCCCATATATGTGGTCGCTGCAGTCGTGAATTTGACCATACAAACATCAGTGAGTTAACGGTGCATCATCGTGACCATAATCATGACAACAAACCATCTGATGGAAGTAACTGGGAATTACTATGTATATATTGCCATGACAACGAGCACCAACGGCAGTTAGAAGCTCATATGGGAAATAGTTCAACCTCTGAGTCTAAGGGTAACTCAGCTACACATAATCCATTTTCTGATCTGAAGTCGATGTTGAATAAAGATTAACTTTTTTTACAGGAAATAATTTTTCCGTTCACTTCTTTACTCTCTGTACTCATCAAGTATAAATAAGCATCCATAATTTCTTCAGCTGCAGGTACAGTCATAGGGTCTTCACCGGGGAAAGCCAGGGCACGCATTCGTGTTCGTACTCGGCCAGGATCAATACTATTTACTCTAATGGGTGTACTTAATTCGAGTTCATCAGCAAGAATGCCCATTAAATTATCGCCAGCCGCTTTTGTTACACCATAAGCACCCCAGTAAGCACGGCCTTGATGTGCAACACCGGAACTTGTAAATACCATAGATGCATCCTGAGATTTATTTAATAAAGGAATCATGGCTTGTGATAATAAGAAGGGGGCTTGCAAATTAACCTTCACAATACGATCCCATAAAGTGTTATCAAACTGGGCGATAGGGCTTAAGCCTTCAAACATCGCTGCGTTATGTAATAAACCATCAAGATGTCCAAATTCACTTTCAATGGTATGTGCTAATCCTGCATAGTCATCAGCAGTAGCATTTTCAAGGTTTAAAGTAATAATGGCAGGTTGTGGATGTCCTGCTTTAACGATTTCATCATAAATAGCGACAATCTTTTTTTCAGTTTTACTTAATAAAATAATCGTTGCACCATATTTAGCAAATGTTTTGGCAGCAGTTGCTCCAATGCCATCACCTGTACCTGTGATAAGAATAACTTTATCTTTTAGGCAATTAGTTTGTGGTTTAAATGTAGTTGGGATTTGGATTATTTCATTCATAGGTTTTATTTGTATTTAAGTTATTAATATTTGATTATAGAAGCAATATGCTATTCATTAAAGATGTAATATTAAAAAGTAAATTCCCTCCCTTTCAAGGGGAGGGCTAGGGTGGGGTGATTTAAATCTATACTCCCTCACCCTAGCCCTCTCCCTGAGGGAGAGGGAATTAGAGTCTGTAACAGTGCTTTGCTGCGGCTATACCACTTCGAACTGCACCTTCTAAGGTTGCAGGATAACCGGTGTTGGTATAATCACCGGCAAGGAATAAACCTTTAACATTAGTTGTGTTTGCTGGACGAATATCATTGATGTTCACCGTACATGCAAAGGTTGCTCTCTTTTCACGTATCACAAAAGATTTAATCAGTGTGGGTTTGCTGGCAAGGAGTATTGAAATTTCATCGTGTACAAGTTGTGTGAGTGTATCATCATCCATTGCCATATGTTCACCACTGGCGCTAATAACAACACTGATTAAGCCTGCTTGTTGACAAAAAGAACCGCGATCAAATACCCATTGGCTTAGTGTGTTGCTTAACCCAATCATAGATTGAGTGAGTCGTATTTCTTCAGGATATTGTAAATATATGGTAACAATGGGCTCATAGTTAAATTGTTCAATGTTATTGCTTATGGAGTTTAAAGTTGAATGTTCAGTTATGAGCTTGTTTAAGTTTTGCGGCGCAGTAGCAATAATAACCTGAGATGTTTTTATTGATTGCTTATCATCATCTATTTTAGCCTTTACAGCAGTGATTTCATTATTACTAATTTCTATATTCTCAACACGGGATTTTAAATAAACTTTTCCGCCATTATTTTCGATATATTTAACTGCCGCATTAGGAAATAAGTTCGATAAGTCGATAGTTGGTAACAATAAGTCAGCGTCTTTTCTTTTGTTAGTAAAAGCATCTCTGAACGCATTCATAAAGATATTAGCAGATGCCTCTTTAATCGGTGTGTTCATGATTGAGAGGCATAAAGGTTCCCATAACTGACGAACTAAAATATCTGTTTGCTGAGTAAGTCGAAATAATAATTCAACAGAAATATCTTGTTTGAGCTGGTAATTGCATTTTTTAAGGTACAAACTAAATTTAATTGCCGCAATGCGGTCTTTAAATTTTAAGCCCTTTGCCGTGAATAAAGCATAGAGTAAATGTAGCGGGGCGGGCAAGGGAGGAGCTTGTAAAATGAGTTTATTTTTAGTGGATTTATCTGCGACAGTTAATAATAGAGGCAAACGCTTAAGCGAGGTTTTAGTATCAATACCAACCGTTTTCATTAAAGCTATACATTCAGTGTAGGCACCAATTAGAAGATGTTGGCCATTATCAACGTCCAGGTCATTAAAGCTAACAGAGCGCGCTCGTCCTCCAGCTTGTTTCGCAGACTCAAATACGGTGACTTTATGTCCTTGTTCCGTGAGTCTTACTGCCGCTGCGAGGCCTGCCCATCCTGCTCCTATAATGACAACAGGTTCGGTACTCATGCTGTTTTATATTTCCGGTAAGACCACCATTCTTTAAATAACGTTTTAAGAGCAATAATGATTTTTCGGAATGGAGGAATGACAATTTTGTGTTTTAATACTTGCAGCTGGTCTGATTCCATTTCATTTAAGGTGTTTTCATAAATGGCTGCCATAATGGTTCCGGTCTTTTGATTGTACCGATCCTGAATTGGCAACGCAGCAAACGCATCTCTATAACATTGATGCGCGCGTTCCGCATGAAAACTGATTAATTTATGAAATGCTTCACTGTTTTCACGCTTGAATATCTGGCTTTCAGTAACACCAAAATTTTCAAGTTCATCAAGAGGCAAATAAAGACGATCTCTTAAAGAGTCTTCATAGACATCACGAATAATATGTGTGAGTTGTAAAGCCAGTCCGAGTTTTTTAGCGTATTCCAGCGTTTTTGGATCGTTATAACCAAAAATATTTGCTGAGAGTAAGCCGACAACCCCGGCGACTCGATAACAATATAAATTCAGTTCTTCAAAATTAGCAAAGCGGACTTTTTCAAGATCCATTTCCATGCCATCTATAATTTCCAGGAAATATTTTTTTTCAAGATTAAAGTTTTTAATCGGAGATGTTAATGCTTTTGTTACTAGATGATTTGCTGAGCCGTTAAACAGAGATTCAATTTCTGAGCGCCACCATTCAAGTTTAACAAGTTTGATGTTGTTATCCATTTCCGCATCGGCAATATCATCAACTTCACGGCAAAATGCATAAAGTGCAGTAATTGCCAGTCGTTTTGTTTTGGGTAAAAACAAAAAACTGTAATAAAAGCTGGAACCGCTTTTAGCTGTTTTGTTCTGACAATATTGTTCGGGGGTCATGGAATTCTTATAGTTGTTATGTTGTGTTGATTTTACCGATAATTTCTTGTATTTGCGAGGATCACCCCACCCTAACCCTCCCCTTGAAGGGGAGGGGATTTTTTCCCTCTCCCTTAGGGAGAGGGTTAGGGTGAGGGGATAAAATTACTTCGCCCTCAAAGCCTTCCATATTACCCAGCCAATATCCCACTTACTCAAACGCGGTCGACTAAAGACATCATTTTGCTGTTGATTGAGTTTATACAAAATACGCGATCCACCCATAATGGTCAGGCGTAACTCCAGCCCCATACGGCCTTTTAATACTTTGCCAAGCGGTGCACCAGATTGCATAAGTTTACGAGTACGCTGTATTTGGAACTGGATGAGATCGCGGGATGCCTGATTGGTGATTTTGTTACGAATATCCTCTTCGGATACGCCATATTGCTCCATTTCATCAAGCGGAATGTATATGCGGTCGCTTTCGTCCAGATCCTGGCTTATATCCTGAAGAAAGTTGGTTAATTGTAAAGCACTGCAGATAGCATCTGAATAGCCCAAATTTTGTGGTGATGCAGCGTTATTTAAATGGAGCAATAAGCGTCCCACCGGATTCGCGGAATAGCGACAATACTCCATAACTTCACCAAAATTGGCATAGCGTGTTTTAGTGACATCCATTTTAAAGGCAGTGAGTAAGTCATGAAATAAGGATATTGGCAGTTGGTGTTGTTTTATAACATCAGCAAGGGCAATAAAAGTAGTGTCATCGACTTCTTGTCCTTGTTCAACCAGTTCAAGTTTGTTTCCAAAGTCTGTCAGTTTAGCAATACGTTCTTCATTAGAGAGATCACCTTCATCCGCAAAGTCATCTGCACGGCGAGCAAAGGCATAGATAACAGCAATCGGCTGGCGTAAATGTTTGGGTAATAAACGCGAAGCAACGGGGAAGTTCTCATAATGAGACTGCGCCATGTGCAAACATTCCGCATAAGCACTTTTTAGTGTTTCTTTATTCATAAGTCATGTATTCTACGTAGACAAATAGTGTCACACAAATTTAAATGGTTATTGTTTATGCGAATTATGAAATTGCTTTTTATGGGAACCTTAATGGGCTTAATTGTTGGTCTATGGCTTGGCGTTAATATTGGCAAAGGCAACCCAATTTTTGGTAATCCCTTTGCTGAAGAAAATCTTTCAAAAAAAATAAAAGATAAAGTGGGTACAAGCATTGAGAAATTCGGTGAAGATATAAAAGGTGAGGTTGAAAAATAATAAAATTATTTAATCGTCATACTGACGTAGTTATTCTTTATCCGACTCTATTTGTCTTACTGCAGTTTCTACCTGATTAGGTTGTTCAATTTTTTTATCTGCAGATATTCCCATTTCATTAAATTTACGTGCGCTGGGTAAGACACGGCTGTCAAACGAACCCACTGCACTATTGTAATGTTTCAAACCAGTATCAAGGCTTTTCCCTAATTTTTGTAAATGCTCGGTGAATGTTTGTAAGCGTCCATATAATTCTTGTCCTACAGTTTTAATATGTTCAGCATTTTCGGCGAGTTGTTCCTGTCGCCAGCCGTATCCTACTGCACGTAACAGGGCGACAAAACTTGTGGGTGTGGCAAGAATGATTTGTCGGGAGAGGGCGTTTTCTAGAATGCCCGGTTCCTGATCCAGTGCAGCGGTTAAAAACTGATCGCCGGGAATAAATAAAATGACAAAGTCCGGCGCATTTTTAAATTGTTTCCAATAGGCTTTGTCGGCGAGTTCACTAATACGTTGTTTAACATTTTGGGTATGGCGTTTTAGGTGAATCTGGCGTTCAGCATCGTCCACAGCTTCAATAGCGCTGATGTACGCATCAAGAGGTGTTTTAACATCCACTACAATTTCACGACCATCCGGCATGCGGACGATCATATCCGGACGTAATGCGCCTTCATCAGTGCGTACTTGTTCTTGCTCATAAAAATCACAATGTTCAACCATACCGGCAAGTTCAGCTAAACGTTTTAGGGTCATCTCGCCCCATTGACCACGAACTTCAGGACGACGCAGGGCAGTAACAAGTTTGCGCGTTTCATCCTGTAAGGTGGCTTGCGTATGAGCCATGCTTTCAAGGTGTTTATGTAAAGCACCGTAGGATTCTTTACGATCTTTTTCTATATCACGAAATTGTTGTTCCGTTTTGCTTAAACTTTCTTTAATTGGGCTGAGTAAGTTCTCGATTGCTTTTTCTTTTTTATCGAGTTCATTAACTGCCTGAGACTGGAATTTTTTTAAGTTTTCTTGCGCTAATTTTAAAAACTCTTCATTATTATTTTTTAGTGCCTGGCTTGAAAGTGCAGTAAACATATCACTCAATTGAGCACGTTCTTTTTTAATAGATTCAATTTTTTCATTATTATTTTGTTGTTCAACTTCCAGGCGAGTTGAAAGAGCTGAATTTTTTTCACGTAGCGTTGAGAGTTTACGTTGTAAATAAATATAGGTAATCAGGCTACCGATAACCGCAGCAATGAAAATTGATATAACAGTGAGTTCATTCTGTAATATTTCGTTCATAATACGAGTTTACTCTATATTAATGGGTATTATCAGTTTAGTGATTCGATCAATTGCAATATTTCCTGTGCGGAATGGGCCAGGGCGTTTGCACCCCAGTCCTCAGGTGTATCAGATTTATCGATATAACCAAATAAGGCAGTAATGGTTAGCATACCTGCACGATTTCCTGCTTCGATATCTCGTTGGTGATCGCCGACATAAATACATTCATCTGCTTTGCTGCCAGCTTGTTCGCAAGCATAAAGTAACGGAGCAGGATGCGGTTTACGTTGTTCAAGGGTGTCACCACTCACAATAGTCACTGTGCGTGAAGTCAAATCTAGTGCATCCAGCAAAGGCTCGGTTAACCAACTGGGTTTATTGGTGACAACGCCCCAATTAATGTTTTTTTCTTCAAGTTGGAAAAGTAACTCATTCATCCCCGGGAACAAGGTGGTTTCGTTTGCGATATTGTCCAGATAGTGTTCAAGCAATTCTTTGTAAAAAACATCAAATTCAGGATGCTCTTTACCGAAACCAAAACCGAGCGTTGTAAGTGCTATACCACCATGAGAAACGACCGGACGAATTTTTTCAAAAGGCAAGGGTTCACGATTGTGTATTTTTAAAACGTGATTAAGTGCATTGGCAAGATCGGGGGCGGTATCGGCGAGGGTACCATCAAGATCAAATAAAACGGTTTTTATTTTTTTCAATGTAAAGTGTTATTTTTGAAAATGCATTAGATAGTTAACATCAACATCATGACCTAATGAATATTTTTTGCTCAACAGGTTATAGCTCATACCGGTCAGTTCGCTTAAATGTAAATCGGCAGCTCGCGCCCAATTCTCAAGTTCAGAGGGTTTGATGAATTTACTATAGTCATGTGTGCCCTTGGGCAACATTTGTAAAATATATTCAGCACCAACAATAGCGAACAGGTATGATTTTGGGTTGCGGTTAATGGTAGAGAAAAAAACATGGCCACCGGGTTTAACCAGCTTACTACATGCTGCAATAACAGAGGATGGATCAGGAACATGTTCCAGCATTTCCATACAGGTCACGACATCATATTGTCCGGCTTCTTGTTTGGCTAATTCTTCAGCGGTTATTTGCATATAATCCAGCTCTGCACCAGATTCTAATTTATGTAACTGAGCAACACTTAGTGGCGCTTCGCCCATATCGATACCGAGCACATCCGCGCCCCTTAGCGCCATGCTTTCAGCCAGAATGCCGCCGCCACAGCCAATGTCCACAACAGTTTTATCTTTAAGTGAACTCCGACGATCAATATATTCGAGTCGCAGCGGGTTAATTTCATGCAAAGGTTTGAATTCACTATCAGGATCCCACCAGCGTGAAGCGAGCTCCTCAAATTTAGCAATTTCCCGTGGATCAAAATTTAATGTGTGTTCAGTCATGCTGTCATTCTATCGTGAAAGGTTAAAGGAAAGAATAAATAATTGAAATTATTCAGCTGAAATCTTCTCTTGCCAATAAGCCGCTTTTTCTAAAATAGCTTTCTCATCCAGCGTTGTTAATTCTCGATCTTTGAGTAAATGATTTCCTGCTACCCAAACATTGGAGACATTTTCACGCCCTGCAGAGTAGATAAGTTGCGACACAGGA
>JAUWUS010000029.1 GCA_030617815.1 Gammaproteobacteria bacterium | reverse complement strand
CCAGCAAGTTCAATACCGACTGCACTTTTTGCACCTTGCTCTAAAAGAACCTGATGCAAATAACCAACACCACTCCCTACTTCTAATAAAGTGGCATTGCTATAACCTGCCTGTTTTAAACCTGCCATAAGCTGAACCTGCGAAGGTTCAAAACCATTTTTTGCAAAGCGACGTCGGTAACTGCGAGCAAAAAACGAAAAAATTCGTCCACCTGATTTGGAATGTGGACAGCAACAACTCATATTATTAGTTGCTCTTTTCCATCCATTTGACGGTAAACACCGTGCCAATAAACATTCCCGCAAAAGCCAGTATAGACTCCAAAGACAATGTAGAAATTCCAGATAAACCCTGACCAACATTGCAACCCTAAGCCAGAATGGCGCCTGTTCCCATTAAGCTACCCCCTAAAACAGCAAACTTAATGCTTGCAGTTTTTGGTGCTTCAAATTTAAAACGACCTGTTGCCAGGGCAACTAGCAACACCGTAACAAAAATACCGATAACGAATGAAATAGAAAAAGATAAAGCCGGAATTTTTGCTGATAAGAGAATATAACCAAAACGAGCTAATGGTCCGGATACTGTAATTGCTGAAGGTCTGGCGGGATCAAATTCATCCTGTGCTAATACGCCAGTAATGTACCAACCACAAACTACCAGGCCTCCAATCACCAGGCCTCCAACGACCATTGCTTTAGCATCAGGATTCCAATTTTTAATGATATAACCAGCCAATAAAATAACCGCAACAATCGCAGGTAACCATTGGGGTAATCCAAGAATAGTCGCAATCGAAGCATCACCTGTTAAATCAATTGCAGTGCTATGTGTAAGATCCAGACGTAATGTTTCGAGAAAACCAAATTGTGCAGATGCCGCAAGCAACATAAAAAATAATAAAACAATAATAGAAGATAGGTTACCTTCAGCGGATCTAACCAGAGTCCGGGTGGCACAACCTCCAGCTATTACGGCACCAATGCCAAAAATTAATCCGCCAAAACTGGCGCCAAACCAGTCAAGCTGTGAGTTACGATAAGAAGAATCGGCAATTGCAACTGTATTTGTGAATTCAAGAAGTTGTGTTCCGATTATGGCAGCGAGCAAAGCCGCAATAAAAGCAAGTAACTGACGGTTATCTTTTATTAATAAAAAATTTCCTGTTGCAGCAACCATACAAAAACGGTGATGTTGGGCTAAAAAACCAAAAATCGCACCGACCGCTAAACCACCACCCACTAACCAGATATTTAATTCTTCCATCTCTTAGCTCCTGTTTTCAAATCTTCTTCTTTTATAAATTTTATAGCCAACCTTAACAACTATTAATTATAAAACCAATTTAAACTCACTCTTTAAATAAACAAAACAAGCAGCAAATTCATTATAAATATTGTTCAATTTTATTATAACAACTCTCTGTTCCTTTAAAGGTAATACTATTCACTCCCAGCATAGATGCTGTTGCAGTATTCGCTTCACTATCATCAATAAATAAACACTGTTGCGGGTTTAATTCATAACGCTCAAATAATATTTCAAAAATACGTTTATCCGGTTTTGCCACATTTTCAACCCCTGATGTCACAATGCCATCAAACAAGTTAAATAAATTATAACGATCAAACAAATATTTAAACAGTTCAGGAGAGATATTAGATAAACAATATGCTTTTATTTCCTTATTTTTTACTTTTTTCAATAGCTCAAATGTTTCTGGCATTAAGATCAGTGATTTTTTTGTTTGTGCAAATAATTTTTCTGTTTCCATTAATGATATTTCAAGTCGTTCACTCGCCCGGTTGATCGCTTCTTTTTCTGTTATTACTGCACAATCAAAATCTATCCAGTCCTGATGATAGTAAAGTTCTGTCTGAATTCGCTTTTGTAATTCAACATTATCGGTAAATTTTTCAGTTATTTTTTCCGGGTTCCAGTCAAACATGACTGCACCCAAATCAAAAATTACATTTTTTATATTCATAGTATTATTCAAACTATTTTTTCCACTTCCGTACTTTTATTTAACATAAAAAAACCCGCATAAGCGGGCTTTTAAAATTCAGGCATCGTAACCCAGATTTGGTGATAACCAGCGCTCCGCTTCTTCCAGACTCAAACCTTTACGTTTAGCATAATCTTCAACCTGATCTTTATTGATTTTACCTACGCCAAAATAACTTGAGTCAGGATGGCTAAAGTACCAGCCACTTACAGATGCAGCAGGCCACATGGCATAACTATCCGTTAATTTCACAGCAGAATTTTTCTCTGCATCAAGCAATTGCCATAATAATGGTTTTTCTGTGTGATCCGGGCAAGCAGGATAACCCGGAGCAGGTCGAATACTGGAGTAATCTTCCTTAATCAATCTCTTATTATCAAAGCCTTTTTCCATTCCTCTGCATGGTGACCAGTGTGATCTTCCATCTATGCCGGCTTCATATCCCCAATTTATATGACGCATACGATCGTGCATGTGTTCAGCAAAGGCTTCAGCCAAACGATCCGCCAGAGCTTTTAACATGATAGAACTATAATCATCATGATTTTTTTCAAAGCGTTCAACATGCTTTTCAATACCAATGCCAGCAGTAACCACAAAAGCACCAATATAGTCATTAACACCCAGATTTTTCGGTGCAATAAAATCAGATAAACATCTGTTTGGTTTCCCTGGTGGGCGTTCAGTTTGTTGCCGCAAATGATGCAAGGTGGCTTTTACTTGTTCACGTGATTCATCAGTATAGATTTCAATATCATCGTCATTAATGCTATTCGCAGGGAACATGCCCACTACTGCTCGTGCTTTGACCCAACGTTCTTCAACCATTTGTGCCAGCATCTGCTGTGCATCAGCAAAAAGTTTTTCAGCTTCTTCGCCTTTATCAGGGTCATCGAATATTTTTGGATATGATCCTTTTAATTCCCAGGTATGAAAGAACGGTGTCCAATCAATATACGGCACTAAAAATTCTAAAGGCATATCATCAAAAACCTGTAACCCTAAATCATTCGGTACCGGCGGAGTATATTCGTCCCAATCAATTTTTTGTTTATTTGCGCGAGCTTGTTCCAGCGTTAACCATTTTACTTGTGCGCGCCTTCCTGCATGTGCGGTTCGAACTTTTTCATAATCTGCACTGGTCTGTTTTACAAACGCTTCTTTTAAATCTTTACTAATAAGTTTTTGTGCGACACCCACCGCACGCGAAGCATCTTTCACCCATATATTTGGCCCATGGTAATGTTGATCTATTTTTACAGCTGTATGCGCTTTTGAAGTTGTAGCACCGCCAATCATCATTGGAATTTCAAAACCAAGGCGTTGCATTTCTTTAGCCATGTGTACCATTTCATCTAATGATGGTGTAATCAAACCACTTAAACCAATCATGTCGACATTCTCATCTTTGGCTTTTTGCAAAATATCTTTGGCAGGAACCATAACGCCCATATCAATAATTTCAAAATTATTACTTTTCAATACAACACCAACAATATTTTTACATATGTCGTGCACATCACCTTTTACCGTGGCCATGAGTATCTTGCCATTACTTTGCACCGCGCCATCTTTTTCTGCTTCGATGTAAGGCAATAAATAAGCCACCGCTTTTTTCATTACCCGAGCAGATTTAACCACCTGCGGTAAAAACATTTTACCGTCACCAAATAAATCACCGACCACGTTCATGCCATCCATCAACGGCCCTTCAATAACCTGAATAGGGCGCTCATATTCCTGACGCGCTTCTTCAGTATCTTCTACCACATAGGTATCAATACCTTTTACCAAAGCATGTTCAATGCGTTTTGTGACAGATAGTTTGCGCCATTCAAGATCTTCGACTTTTTTATTGCCCGCGCTACCATCACCTTTATACTTATCTGCAATATCAAGTAAACGCTCGGTAGCATCATCACGCCGGTTTAAAACAACATCTTCAACCTGATCACGCAGCTCTTTCGGTAAGTCATCATAAATAGCAAGTTGTCCGGCATTAACAATGCCCATGTCCATACCCGCTTTAATCGCGTAATAAAGAAAGACTGCATGGATAGCTTCACGTAATGGGTTATTACCACGAAAAGAAAACGAAACATTCGACACACCGCCGCTGACCATGGCATGCGGTAAGGTCTGTTTAATTATACGAGTCGCCTCTATAAAATCGACACCATAATTATTGTGCTCTTCTATACCTGTTGCGATGGCAAAAATATTAGGATCAAAGATAATATCTTCAGGCGGGAAATTAACTACTTCCGTTAAAACTTTATAAGCACGTGTACAAATTTCAATTTTGCGTTGTTGTGTATCGGCCTGACCTTCTTCATCAAAGGCCATAACAATGATCGCAGCACCATAACGACGACACAATTTGGCTTGTTTAATAAAGTTCTCTTCACCTTCTTTAAGTGAAATGGAATTAACAATGCCTTTACCCTGAATACACTTTAAACCTTCTTCAATGATCGGCCACTTCGATGAATCGATCATCACTGGCACGCGAGAAATATCCGGCTCAGATGCAATCAAATTCAGGAAGGTCTTCATGGCAGCCTCACCATCGAGCATGCCTTCATCCATATTGATATCAATAATCTGTGCACCATTTTCCACTTGCTCACGCGCAACAGTTAAGGCTTCATCATATTGTTCTTCTAAAATTAAACGTTTGAACTTAGCAGAGCCCGTTACATTAGTCCGTTCACCAACATTTACAAACAACGAATCTTCATTAATGTTAAAAGGTTCTAAACCACTTAAGCGACAGGCAACCGGTATCTCAGGAATTTTACGTGGCGGGTATTTTTTTACTGCTTCGGCAATGGCTTTAATATGCGCTGGTGTAGTGCCACAGCAACCACCAATAATATTGAGGTAACCATTTTTCGCCCAATCTTCAATTTCTGCCGCCATTGCTTCAGGCGTTTCATCATACTCACCAAATTCATTTGGCAAACCCGCGTTAGGGTGAGTATTAATATGGCAGTTGGCTAAACCAGCAATTTCCTCAATGTACGGACGCAGCTCTGTTGCACCCAGGGCACAGTTAAAACCAAAACTGATCGGCTTGATATGGTTTAGTGAATTCCAGAATGCTTCTGCTGTTTGACCGGACAAGGTTCGACCCGACGCATCAGTAATGGTACCGGAGATCATAACCGGCAAAGTAGTATTGTATTTCTCAAAATATTCTTCAATCGCAAACAATGCCGCTTTGGCATTCAATGTATCAAAAATAGTTTCTACTAAAATAATATCTGCACCACCGTCAACCAGACCACTTAGTGATTCAAGATAGGCTTCTTTAAGAATATCAAAGGTAATGTTACGAAAGCCGGGGTTATTCACATCCGGTGATAAACTGCATGTTCTATTGGTGGGACCAAGCACGCCAGCAACAAAACGTGGCTTATTGTCAACTTGTGCTTCTATCTCGTTACACGCTTCTTTAGCCAGCTTTGCTGCTTCGAAATTAATTTCATAAGTCAGCTCTTCCATGCCGTAGTCCGCCATGGAGATAGAGGTCGCATTAAAGGTATTAGTTTCAACAATATCCGCACCCACTTCAAGGTAGGCTTTATGAATATCTTTAATAATTTGTGGTTGAGTCAGCGCCAGTAAATCATTGTTGCCTTTCACATCAGAAGGCCAATCCGCAAAACGCTCACCACGATAACCCGCTTCATCCAGCTTATAAGTCTGGATCAGGCTGCCCATTGCGCCATCGAGAATAAGAATACGTTGTTTAAGAAGTTGCTGGATATCAGCCATTTTAATACGGTCTCTTTACTATAAATATAAACGCCGCAATATTAACAGATTTCAAGCAATGGGAACACGAAGGTCAGGATAAATAAGCTCATCTCCTGAAAAAAGAGATGCAAGGTAAAAGAACTATAAAATAAACACTTTTGCTGCAAATATAATTAATTGAGAAATAAGTACCAGAGAAACAACAATAATTAACACGCCAAACATTTTTGCTGGCTTACCTTTAATCACAGCAACAGTAAAAGGAAAACGTGTTTTACCGGACAATAAAACAGGCGGAAGTTTTGCCGATGCAACAATACGATAACCAAACCAACTGGAAAAAAAAGCAGGAATTAAACCAACTACTGTGTAAATTAGTGTACTGACTATTAATTTTAATTTATTAATTTGTTCTATAAATAAAGCGGTTTTTGCTTCATAAAATAAAAGCAGAAAAAAATCAATCGCTGGTTCAATTAAAATGATTAATAAAATATAAGAAGCAATAATAATATAAAGGTTCAAACGTAAAGACTTATCACCTTCGATAATTTCAACCGGTTTTCTCATTAAAATAAAACTAAGTTAACACTGATTCCAGGGCAAGCCATCAAAACGCCAACCCGCTAACGTACTGCGATGATGATTTTCATTCAGCTCACCCTCAAAGCCATCGGTAATATTATAAACGTCATGAAAACCTTCTTTTAATAACAGCTTACCGGCTTCCATTGATCGTTTACCGCTGCGGCAAATTAAGAAAATAGGCACATTATGGCCACCATTATCATGATCTAGGCCACCTAAAATCAGTTTCCTCACGTCAGCTGCAAAATTTGGATTTATTACCCAGTCCGGTTCATCTATCCAGGGAATACTAATGGCATCTATAGGGTGCCCTATGAATAAAAATTCCATATTTGAACGCACGTCGACAAGCAAAGCACGCGGATCATCTTTAATTAAGTCATAAGCGGCTAAAGGTGAGACTGTTTTTACCTTGTTGTTTTCCATTATCACTGCACCTTCTCATTTTTTCATATTCAATGAGCTGAATCATTTATACTCTAACCATATATAGTGCGAACAGAGCATTTCTTCAAATTATCATAACAATAGACTCATGACTAAAAAACAAAAAATCATCAAAATGCCAAAAAACTTAATGCGTCCCATTGGCCAGGCGGTAACTGAATTTAAAATGATTACCGAAGGTGACCGCATATTGCTTGGATTGTCTGGTGGCAAGGATTCTTTGACCTTATTACATGCCTTGCGCCACTTACAGCGCCACGCACCTATTCAGTTTTCAATTGCCGCGATTACCATTGACCCGGAAATTGAAGGCTTTGATCCTTCCAGACTTAAAAACTATTTAGCCGAACTCGATATTCCCTATTTTTATGAAAGCCACGACATGACCAAACAAGCAGAAGAGCAAATGAAGAAGGACTCCTTTTGTTCCTTTTGCTCACGTATGAAACGCGGCATTATGTACTCCACTGCACGCCGCGAGGGCTACAATGTGCTCGCTTTAGGCCAACATTTAGACGATTTAGCAGAGAGTTTTCTTATGTCCGCATTTCATGGTGGGCAATTAAGAACAATGAAGGCCAATTACACCAATCAGGATGGTGACATCCGTATCATTCGCCCAATGATCTATGTAAGAGAGCGCCAAACGACTGAATTTTCTAAAGAAGTTCCCTTGCCCGTGATCTCTGACTCTTGCCCCGCTTGTTACGCGATGCCTACAGAACGCGAACATATGAAACAGTTACTTGCTAAAGAGGAAACCCACAATAGTGGGCTATTCAGTAGCCTTAAGTCTGCAATATCCCCACTTTACTCCATAAAAGACGCAAGTTAGTAGTTATTTTTCTCCACTTTAGTGTTATTAGCGTAACATAATATTAAATATACTTAAAAAATAGAAAAGTGGAGTTTATTTTTAATTTATTACGTAATATTATGAAAATGTGGGGTAAAACAAAAACATTGTTAAAATTATGTGAACTGGTTCACATTTTCTTAAAACCTCGCTATGCTTATAAATAACAGGATGACAAACAACGAACTTGTTTTAAATCCTGGAATCAAATTAACAGACTGCTAATTAGTATATAAGAGGTAGATCATGACTTTTGATACAACATTAATTCAACCATGTGGTGACGGCTGGTGTGTAAAAACACCTGTAGGCCTGGAAGGACCGCTGGAATCCGCAGATGATGCGGCAAATTACGCTGCTTTACTCTCCCGCGTTAATGCCGCTCGCTACGAGCTAGCTTGTCAGGACAGCGACTGCCAGTAAAGCAGCTTTCATTGATAGTGCGCCCAATTTAAGACGCACCATCAATGATTTTATATTTTTTGACTGTACAATGGATAAATAGACTTTTCTACTGTCGCAATACGTTTATCCAGTTCCTGAATGGCTGATTCTAAACCTTCAGAAAATGTTGCAAACATACTGTCATCAATATCCATTGTTTCGTATTTTTGTATAAATGCTCTCACCGTTTTTCCAACCTTATCCATTTCACTTCTGGTTTTTTTAACAAGATCAACGGTTGATTTATCATCCCCATAAAACTTGGTCAAATAGACATAAAGACTCACGTTCTCAGTAAGAATATGCTGCATAAAACTAATACGAAACTCTTTTAATTTTTGCTGAATAAGTGGACGGTCATCTGATTTCACTGCCGCTTTTATTTGCCCGTAAAGTTCCCAGCATTCCTGATGATTACGTTTTAATTTTTCAATCAGATCCGGGTTGTAGCGGATTTTTGTTCCTGGCGCAAAAATGGAGTCTTCCCTGGTTTCTTGCACCTCCATAAACTCATCATGAGCCTCAACATTAATATTAGACATTCTATTACCCCTTAATAAGCCCTAATGAAATCTACATACCTTTTATTATTTGTATATGGCATAGCTAGGTCATTAATAAGAAATAGCTAACGTTAAAACCCATACTTATTATATGTATAGACTATATGATCAGGAATTCACACCTATTCAGGGAATAATTACGACGAAAAATAAAGAATTGAAAGTTCTTCGCGAAGAAGCAATTTAATTAATTGCGCATGAGCATAATGTCACATCTCATTTAACAACTGATCCAGCATACTTTCAGCTTGTGCGGCATAACTACCACCAAACAAATTAAAGTGATTCAATATGTGGTAAAGATTATATAAAGTTTTACGTTTTTGATATCCGTGATCTAATGGCCAGCTTTTGTTATACGCGGCATAAAATTCTGTTGGAAATCCACCAAACAATTCTGTCATCGCAATGTCTGTTTCACGATCACCATAATAAACCGCAGGATCAAAAATAACCGGCTCACCATTTTTGAGATAGCCATAGTTACCTGACCATAAATCACCATGTAATAATGAAACATCAGGTTTATAGTCAGCAAAAAACGATGCTAACCCGGCCATTAATTTTTCACCCTTTATATATAGAGACTGATCGGCACCATTTTTTTTTGCCAGATCAAGTTGAAAACCTAAACGAAACTCCCGCCAGAAATTTATCCAGTTATCGGTTTGTTGATTAATCTGTCTGGTGGAACCAATCGTATTATCGCGAAACCAGCCAAATTGTTTAGCGCTGGTTTTATGCATCGCGGCTAATTGCTGGCCAAGCTGTGTTGCAGAATCCAACACACCACTGGATAAAGCTAAATTTTCTAATACCAAATAACTTTGATTTTCTACCGCACCGCTGCAAATCACATGCGGAACGCGAATAGCCTGTGCCTTTTCTATTTCCTCAAGTCCTGCGGCTTCGGCAGCAAACATATCTAACCTGCTCTTCTCATTAAACTTAATGAAAAAGCTGATCGCTTTATTCTCACCCTTTGCCGTGAACATCCCCTCAATTCGGCTTGCCTGGTTAATCGAACCCCCACCAATGGCAACGTGTTTTTTAAGCTGGAAAGACTGTCCTGTCGCAGAGCTTATTTTTTGCTCAACTTCACCCCAAATCGACACTTTATTTCCCTCCAAAACTGTTATTTTGCTTTAACATTTTCATGCGGTTTATTCTTGATAATTAATGATAAACTTCAATCGTACTATTTCGCTTGATTAGCCGAAAAATATGGCATTATTTACTAAATCTGGCTGTTTTCAGCCCTCGGATACCATAAAAATATTCGCAGAATCAAGCAAAAATTTAAAGAAAAATCGCTTTTATGCACAGCCGTAACAATAACAACAACTTAGCATCACAAAAATGTCATAAAGTGTACAAAACGCTATAAAAACAACATAAACTATTGAAAAATATAAGATTAATAAGAAGTATAAATTGTAACCAATTTAACATTACTGCAGCAATTAACTATCATTATGGTGTATTAGCGCATTCTATCCACAGAGTTATCCACAGCTTTTGTGGATAACTAACAAAATTGTGTAGAGACAATAACTTAGCCATATTAACTAGAAACATAATTAAATAACTACGCTAACTATAAGATTTTTAGACGGTTAAATCACACATAAAAAATAGCCTTAACGAGTCCATATTTGAAAAAATGAACACCTACTTTCGCATCGCCATTCCAACCCCGCTTCGACGTCATTTTGACTACCTTGTGCCGATAAATTTTCATGCCAAATCGTCGCTGCCAGGGGTGCGCATCAAGGTACCTTTTGGACGCCAAACCCTGATCGGAATTTTGCTTGAAGTAGTCCATGAAACTGACGTGCCCGCACAAAAATTGAAACCCATTATTGAAGTGCTGGATGAACAACCGGTTTTTGATAGAGAACTTTTGCAACTGCTGCGCTGGTGTAGCTTGTACTATCACCACCCCATCGGAGAGGTTATGCAAAACGCCTTACCGGTGAAACTACGCCAGGGCGCTGCCACCCATATAAAAGGTATCAGACGCTGGCAACTCACCTCTGAGGGTAAACAAGTTGATACCCAGGATTTAAAACGAGCCGCCAAACAAATTGCCTTAATCAATGACTTAAAACAATCACCTTCCGGCCTTTTAGACAGCCAGCTGACAGAGCAACACATTGGCTGGCGCCCGGTGATGAAACGTTTGCAAGAAAAGGGCTGGGTAAAATCTTTTGAAGAAAACGCCTTGCCGGTAGCAAAACCCATCAGCTCCGCGCCCACCCTTAACGCTGACCAGCAACATGCCATTGATCATATTGTTAACCAATTCGATACAGGCTTTCATGCTTATGTGCTCGAAGGGGTGACCGGCAGCGGTAAAACTGAAGTTTATTTACAGGTCATTGAACGTGTTATTCAACAAGGTAAACAAGCACTGGTGCTGGTACCTGAAATTGGCCTCACTCCCCAATTACTGGATCGTTTTTTACAACGGCTTAGTGGCCGTATCGCCATTATGCATTCCGGTTTAAATGACGAAGAGCGATTACAAGCCTGGTTGCACACCAAAGCAGGCTCGGCTGATGTCATTATCGGAACACGCTCTGCTGTCTTTAGTCCTTTATTGCGACCCGGTATTATTATTGTTGATGAAGAGCATGATCTTTCTTTTAAACAGCAAGATGGCTTTCGCTATTCCGCGCGCGACCTTGCAGTTAAACGCGCCCGCGATTTAAATATCCCTATTATATTAGGCTCAGCTACACCTTCATTAGAAACATTGTTGAATGCCTCACAAGGTCGTTATGAAACGTTGTTATTACCTGAGCGTGCCGGTAATGCAAAACCACCGGCCATTCATTTACTAGATGTGCGAAGTCAAAAAATGGAGCACGGGCTCTCCGCGCAACTACTGCATAAAATGAAGGAACACCTTGAGCGCGATGCACAAGTTTTATTATTTTTAAATCGCCGTGGTTTTGCACCCGTGCTCATGTGTCATGAATGTGGCTGGCATGCCTTATGTCCACGCTGTGATGCACACATGACCTTGCATCAAAGCAATTCAAGTTTACGTTGCCATCATTGCGGCACAGAACAATACCAACCTAAAACCTGTCCAAAATGTAAAAGTGACGATTTATTACAAATGGGTTTTGGTACTGAACGCATTGAACACGCACTCACTGAACTCTTTCCGCAATACCAGGTAATTCGTATTGATCGCGACAGCACCCGTCGCAAAGGCTCAATGGAAAAATTATTAAAAGAAATAAATAATGGTAAAAGACAAATTTTAATCGGCACACAAATGTTAGCTAAAGGTCATCACTTTCCTAATGTCACCCTGGTCGGCATGTTAAATGCAGATCATGGTTTATACAGTTCAGACTTCCGTGCCTCTGAACGCATGGGACAACTCATTTTACAAGTTGCCGGTCGTGCCGGGCGCGAAGAAAAAGAAGGTGAGGTTTTAATTCAAACCCATCATGCTGATCACCCTTTATTTAAACCCTTGCTTGAACATGATTATCCCGGTTTCGCCAAAGCCTTAATCGAAGAACGACAGCAAACAGAGTTACCGCCTTTTACTCACTTAGCATTACTTCGGGCCGAAGCAGTTGAACAACAACAACCAATCATTTTTTTAGAGCAGGCTCGTTTGATTCTTGAGAGTGCTAAACAGGACGTCATGTTAATGGGTCCTTTTCCCGCATTAATGGAACGTCGTGCCGGCCGTTACCGCGCACAGTTACTTATTCAGGCGAATAGCCGCAAACAATTACAATCACTGTTTTCTTTAAGCATTACCCAAATCGAAAATCATAAAACGGCTAAAAAAGTCCGCTGGTCAATTGATATTGATCCTCTTGATTTGCTCTAAAGATATTTACTTTAATACACTCAATATATAGCTATTTACTTGCAATATTCCGCTTAAATTCATAACCTCATAGCTCAATTATTAAAAGTTTAAACGTTAAATCGAAAAAACGTTAATTCTGGAGAGAACATAGTGCCACGACATATTCGTAACATTCTGATTGCAGCTTTACTTGCACTGCTCGCACTTGCAGCAGGGATCAATGGCTATATTCACCATCAGTTCAAAACGAACATTGATAACACTTTAAGCTCAATTCAATATTTTGCGCAAGTAAAATACAGCGACCTTTCAACCTCAATTTTATCCGGTGAAGTTAAACTGGAAAATGTGCGGGTCTCAAGTGCTTTTTTGCCTGAAGAAATTAAGCTTGGCAATGTTACATTAGAAACACCCGGCTTTGCTTACATGTTAAACGGCCCTGAAAGTATGAAAAAAGGGGTCCTTCCCAAGCACCTTGGACTTAAAATTGATGACTTTTATCTCGATATGAATGGAGAAACAGCTGACTGGTTAAACAGATTAGTGGACCGCATGCAGCCTGTTTATGCCAGTGAGCGTAAACTATGTGGCGGTAAAACTATTTTTGGTCCTGCGGATTATAAAAAAATGGGCTATACCAGCTTATTATCAAACATGCGTTTAGCCTATGACTTTAATGAAACGAACAGAACACTCAATATCAACATAGCTGCAGACACCAAAAAAATGGGCAATATGGAAGCCCGTATTAATATCATCAATATTAGCGGCATGTCTCCTGACAGCATGATGCAAGGTGACATGCCACAACTGGCTAACATTGAAGTCACTTACGAAGATGAAACTTATACAGAACGCGTTATTAAATATTGTGCTGAACTGAGCAACATGAAAAATGAAGACTTTATTGATGCTGAAGTTAAACAATCCGATAAATATTTTTATATGGTCTGGGGCTTTGCCCCGGGCGAAGGCTTACGCGATGCTTATAAAGATTTTTTACTAAAATCAGATTCAGTAACTCTATCAATGTCACCTGCTAAAGAGTTCAATCCGATGATGGCTTCCGTGCTTTCTACCGATGAAATTATGCAATTATTAAATGTCACCCTCAGCATCAATGGCTTACCTATTACTGATCTTGATTTTAAAATGCCCCCGGCGGAATTTACTAAAAACTTTGAACAACAATTAGCGGCCACACTGGATTTTAACGCCTTACTACAAGGTGAACCGATTAAACCACCCATAATAATTAAAAAAACCAAAAATCATAAAAAAGCACCCGCAAAATATCACAAAATCAGCCTGCGTAAAGCACCTCAACATGTCGGCAACTTTGTTCGCATTACCACAAAAAAGGGCTCTCAGCGTAAAGGCCGGTTAATACAAATCAATAACACAAATTTGTATGTGCAGAAAAAAGTCAATGGTGGCAAATTTACCATGACCGTACCCCGTGAAAAAATTAAAACCATTGAAGCGTATTTTTCGAAATAAGCAGGCTTAACTAACTCCACAATTAAGCCGCATCCGGTGATATAATCTGCTTTTTTGAAATAAGTCATAAAGAATCAGGTTATTTATCCAAATCATGAAAGCAGCACTAACCGCATTACTCGAACAAGTTGTCACAAATCTAAAAAAAGATGGTGTGTTAGCTGAAGATACCAGCGTCAAAATTGTCATCGAACATACCCGTGATCCCAGCCATGGTGACTTTGCCTCTAACCTGGCAATGATGCTGGCAAAACCCGCTAAGCAAAAACCCCGTGATCTGGCAGAAAAAATTGTTGCTGCTTTACCTGAAAATAATGATATCGATAAAGTCGAAATCGCAGGACCCGGCTTTATTAACTTTTTCATGAACGCCAATACCCTGACATCCATTATCCCTGCCATTCTTGATGCAGGCGAAGCCTTTGGCCACTCAACCATTGGTAGAGGCAAACGCGTTCAGGTTGAATTCGTTTCTGCTAATCCAACCGGCCCTCTGCATGTTGGCCATGGGCGTGGCGCCGCCTACGGCGCGGCTGTTGCTGATTTACTTGCCGCAGTCGGTTACGAAGTACACCGCGAATATTACGTGAATGATGCTGGTCGACAAATGGATATTCTTTGTGCCAGTGTCTGGATTCGCTATCTCAGCCTTTGTGGTACCTTGCCTGATCCTGACTACTTCCCGGTTAATGGCTATAAAGGCGATTATGTCTGGGACATAGCAGCCCACCTGCACCGCAACAATGGCGATAAATTTCAGCAACAATGGTCTGATATTGCGGCAACACTTCCGCTGGATGAAGATGAGGGTGGCGATAAAGAAAAATTCATTGATGCAGTGATCATTCAGGCAAAAGAACGTTTAGGTGCGGACAACTATCGTTTTGTTTTTGATAGCGGTTTAAATTATATCCTTGATGACATCCGTGATGACCTTGCCCACTTTGGCGTGGTCTATGAAGAATGGTTTTCTGAACGCAGCTTAACCGACAATGGTTTAGTAACGGCAGCAGTTGAGCGTTTAGTTAAATCGGGACATGCTGAAGAACGTGAAGGTGCAATCTGGTTTAAATCGACTGAGTTTGGTGATGAAAAAGATCGTGTTTTAGTTCGCGCTAATGGGCAGTCAACTTACTTTGCCTCTGATGTGGCTTATCACATGAATAAACTTGAACGCGATTATGATCAGGTTATTGATGTGTGGGGCGCCGATCATCATGGTTATGTACCGCGGGTTAAAGCCGCAATGGAAGCCGTTGGTGATGATTCGAAAAAGCTGCACGTATTACTGGTTCAGTTTGCAATTCTTTACCGTGGTAAAGAAAAAATGCAAATGTCGACCCGCTCGGGCCAATTTGTCACCTTACGTCAGTTACGCAAAGAGGTGGGTAGTGATGCTGCGCGTTTCTTTTATGTCATGCGCAAGTGTGAACAACACATGGATTTTGATTTAGAGCTTGCGAAATCAAAATCAAATGAAAACCCAATGTATTACATTCAATACGCACATGCTCGTGTTTGCAGTGTATTACGCCAGCTTGATGAAAAAGGTTTTTCTTATGATCAGGATAACGGCCTGGATAATCTTGATAAATTATCTGAAAAACATGAGCAGGCATTAATGACAACCTTGTCCAGATTTAAAGAGCTGGTGGAAACGGCCGCTTTGAATTATGAACCGCATCAACTTGCACATTATTTGCGCGACTTAGCGAACGATTTTCATACTTATTATAATGCACACCAATTTATTGTGGATGATGAAAAAATTCGAAACTCACGTTTAGCCTTAATTAAAGCAGCAAAACAGGTATTACAAAACGGACTTGGTTTATTAGCTGTTTCTGCGCCTGATAAGATGTAACCTATTAAACGATATAAACTAAATATATAAGATCAAATAAAATGCCACGAGACTACGTAAAAAGACAACATCATGAACGCAAACCCATCCCCGGCTGGATATGGATGCTGGCGGGTTTAACCATCGGCTTGTTTGTCGCATTACTGGTTTACATTAAAGATAATAGTTCAGGGAAATTAGCTATTACTGAAACCGTTGCAAAAGTTTTTCAGCAACAAAAACAAACCGAGACACGTGGCGTAAAAAAAGATCATGCAACTGCACCGCCAAAGCCTGAAAACAACAAACCTAAATTTGATTTTTATACTATTTTACCCGAGCTGGAAGTCGCTATTCCTGAACTGGAACTGCTTAACGAAACGGATAATTCAAAAACAAAAAACAGCAACCAGCAATATATGCTGCAAGCCGGATCTTTTAAAAAATTTACTGAAGCGGATAAACTTAAAGCACGTTTAGCATTACAGGGTATTGAAGCCAACATTCAAAAAGTAAAAATTAATGATACCGATACCTGGCACCGCGTTCGCATTGGCCCACTTAATACCATTACATCATTAAACAAAGTGCGTCGACGTTTAAGAAGCATGGGTATTGCTTCTATTGTAGTAAAAAACAAAAGCTAAATTTTTTAAATATTTAAACCATTCAGTACTAAATTCTATGTGATACTTCAGTTATGCATTTTATTCTTATTCTATTAATAATTATTGCACTGTTATTCGGCCCAAGCTGGTGGGCACAATATACCTTTCGTCGTTACTCAAAACCGCTGGACAGCCTTCAGGGCACCGGCGGTGAACTTGCCCGCCACCTGCTTGATCGATTTGAAATGAGCCATGTCAAAGTAGAAAAAACCGAAGCGGGTTCTGATCATTATGATCCCACCGATCAAACCGTGCGTTTATCTCCTGATAATTTTAATAATAAATCATTAACTGCGATTGCTGTTGCAGCACATGAAGTGGGCCATGCTATTCAACATCATCGCAAAGAACCTTTATTAGCATGGCGAAGTCGACTGGCGATTTTTGCTGACTCAGTACAAAAATTTGGCGTTGCAGCAATGATGGTTATGCCTGTTGTAACAGCCGTAACTCGCGCTCCTGCGCTCGGCGGTTTTTTATTTTTAATCGGCATTGGCAGTATGTTCATGGCTACCCTGGTTCACCTCATTACCTTACCGGTAGAAACCGATGCCAGTTTCAACAAGGCATTACCTATCCTGGAATCAGGATATATTGAAGCTGAGGACATACCAAAAGTGCGCCGCATATTGCGCGCCGCTGCGTTGACTTATTTAGCCGGCTCACTCTCAAGCCTGTTAAATTTATGGCGCTGGATTGCGATACTCCGAAGATAATAAAAGATTAAACCACAGAGGTCACGGAGGTTCACAGAGTTTTAATTTTTATTTCTCTGTGTCACTCCGTGACCTCTGTGGTTAATTTTTTTCTTTTTCTATTCGCTTAAATTATAGTGTTTTTCTACTGCTTCTAAAATTTTCCAGGTACATTTCATTCCTTTAGGAAAAATAACGTAATCACCGCGTTCCATATGTACTGGCTCACCACCTTCTGGTGTTACTATCGCTTCACCTTCAACAAAGTAACAGGACTCTGTCATTTGATATTCCCACGGAAACTCTGACACTTCTTTTTCCCAAATTGCCCACTCGAATACTCCCATCACTTCCATTTTCATTGATGAAACTTTTTTTTCTATTAATATTTGATCCATATTTTTTCCTAACCCTATAAATATTAACTATCTGTGTTTCATAATTTGCGTTACAGCAAGGCGGAAATGTTTGAAAAAACGGAGCTTACACAAAGTAAGTGAGTATTTTGAAAACATTTCCAACGCCGCTGTAGCGTAAAGAATGAATCACTGACACCATTTTTGTACGCGGGCTTTGGCTTGCTTCATAGCCTGCTCATACTGTTTTTTATTTAACAAAATTCGATTACCTTTTTCATCTAAATCATAAAGCGCACCGGAATTTTCTGCGCGTTTAAGTTGTTCGCGAGAAGCATGACAGCGTATTTCTTTAAGTTTTTTTTGTTCTTTCTTTTTACTTTTTTCATCAGAGATTGATTTTTTCTCTGCATCTAATGCATTTAAAAATCGTTTTTGTTTATCAAGCCGTTCTTCTGTACTTAAAGCAGGCGAAGAATTTCCGGAGTCGATCTAACGATTTTTTATTTCAATTTTTTTTGCATTTTCCTTATCTGATCGACTACCATAATTAACCTGTCCATCTTCATCAATCCATTTGTAAACAGTTTCAGCATATACCGGAGTTAGTATAGTTGCTAAAATAAAGAAAAAATAAAAAACAAGTTTATTTAAATTCATAAATAAAACCTTTTAACTTAACCGTTCTAAACGTAAACGCTGCCTGTCATCAAATAAATGGCGAGCACCTATCCATGTTGCTAACATCGCCGAAAATCCTGTACCCGCTGTTATCAAGAACATAATGAGTATCTGATATTTTACCGCTTCCATTGGCTCAGTACCGGATAATATCTGGCCGGTCATCATGCCGGGCAAACTCACAATACCCGCTGCTGCCATCGCATTAATCATCGGTATCATACCAACGCGAACACTGTCACGGGTAATATCGCCAATTGCCGTTCGCCAATCCTGACCTAAAATCAGCCGCGCTTCGATCACCGCACGTTGTTGCCATGCCGTTGTGGTCAATTTATCTAATGCAAGCGACACACCGGTCATGGTGTTACCCAACATCATACCCAATAAAGGAATAGCGTATTGTGGGGTGTACCACGGATCAGTACCTACAATAACAATTAATGCATAAACGGTTAAGGTAAATGAAGAAATAAACATGGATAAAGTGCCTAATCCATAACCCCACAAACCACCAAAACGCCGTTGCTGTCGAGCCATCACTTCACGACCGGCAAGCAACAACATAAAGATTGATAATAGCGCTACCCAAAGTAAATCAACGTATGCAAACAGTGTTTTTAAAACCAGGCCAATTAATAAAAGTTGCACAACGGTTCGTATTGCCGCAATAACAATACTCCTTGCAATGCCCAATTTTAAAATTAAAGAAATAAAGGCAAGGACTACTACCAGTACCGCAGCCATTGATAAATCAAAAGGAGAGAGGGAAATTATATTCATGTCATCACCTCATTTATTTCATTGTTATAAATTTTAAATTCACGATTTTTAAGCCGTTTAATTTGGATATCATCATGACTTACCCATATAACCGGCACATGAAATTCATGAGCATAATTTTTAATGAGTAACTCAACGGCCGTAACACTCTCCGGATCAAGACTTGCAGTTGGTTCATCCAGTAATAAAGCTTTAGGTTTCTGAGCTAATAAACGAGCAATCGCCAAGCGCTGTTTTTCTCCGGTCGAACAACGAGATACATCCCAACCAAAACAATCTTCAGGCAAATTAAGTAACGTTAAATAAGGATTGTTTTTTTTATTAAAATGATCGCCAACTTTATCCATCCACCATGCACTTTCTGCTGGTAAAAAACCTACCCATTTTCGCCATTGCACCGGATTTATTTCACTGCATTTTTTTTCATCCAGATAAGCTTCACCATTATGTATTATCAAATCAGCAATAGCGCGAAGCAGTAATGATTTACCTGCGCCAGAAGGGCCTGACAAACAAATAAACTCATCTTTAATCTCAATGCTTAAAGGTTTAAGTGTTAACACCTGAAATTCATCTAAGCGTAAAATCGTCATATTTATAGTATAACTTTGAAGTGCCAACGGATAAACCTGGGATTCTAAACTTAGGCTTCGCCCATAAAAAAAGGGCGCTGAAAATAAATCCAGCGCCCTTAAAACTTTCGCAAGTTTACCTAAAAATTACATACCTGAACCACGTGAACCTGTGAATTCTGGATAAGCTTCCATACCGCATTCAGAAAGATCCGTTCCTTCGAACTCTTCTTCCTGACTGACACGAATGCCCATGATCATTTTAATGATGTACCAGGTAACAAAACTGGCCGCAAACACCCAAACCAGAATGGTTAACAGTCCAACGAACTGACCACCAAAAGTAGTGCCTGGATTAGTCAACGGTACAGCCATTAAGCCCCACATACCCACAGTACCATGAACTGAGATTGCGCCCACTGGATCATCAATCTTTAACTTATCGAGAGTAAGGATAGAGAACACAACCAAAAGACCACCAGCAGCACCAATTAAGGTTGCTTCTAATGCTGTCGGAGTATCAGGACCGGCTGTAATTGCAACTAAACCCGCTAATGCACCATTTAACGCCATGGTTAAATCCGCTTTACCGAACAACATACGTGCAAGAACCAGGGCAGCAATAACACCACCGGCAGCAGCAGCATTGGTATTTAAGAACACCATCGCAACCAGGTTAGAGTTTGCAATATCGCCCAGCTTTAACACTGAACCACCATTAAAACCAAACCAGCCCATCCACAGAATAAACATACCTAAAGTCGCTAAAGGCAGATTAGCACCCGGGATGGCGTTCACTTCACCGTTAGGACCATACTTGCCTTTACGTGCACCCAGTAAAATAACACCTGCTAATGCCGCTGTGGCACCCGCTAAATGAACAATACCTGAACCAGCAAAGTCAGAGAAACCAAAACCACCAACAACAACTTCACCTGCGCTGTTTAATATATCGTCACCAAGGGCAAACAAACCAAATACTCCGTTCTCACCCATGCTGCCCGCAACACCATTACCCCACGTCCAGGCACCTTCCATTGGATAAATAAACGATGTCATCACGATAGCGAATAAAACAAACGCCCATAACTTCATACGTTCAGCAACAGCACCTGAAACAATCGACATAGCAGTTGCAACAAACACGACCTGAAAGAAAAAGTCAGAAGCACCAGAATAAACTGAGTCCCCATCAAAACCATTTTCTTTGGAAGCTGCTAATGCATCCGCAACTAAAGTATCACCACCTTCAATCCCGGCCAGAAAATATCCACCGCCATACATGACCTGATAACCGACAACAAGATAAGCGGTACATGATATTGCAAATAAAATGACATTTTTAGTTAATATTTCAGTGGTATTTTTAGATCGGACTAAACCCGCTTCGAGCATGGCGAAACCTGCCGCCATCCACATTACCAAGGCACCCATTACCAGGAAGTAAAAAGTATCCATGGCGTATTGAAGTTGAAAAATTTGACTTTCCATCTTGTCTACTCCCCAATTATAATGCTTCGTCGCCGGACTCACCGGTACGAATACGAACAGCTTGTTCGATAGTAGAAACAAAAATCTTACCATCACCGATTTTTCCGGAATGTGCAGATTTTTGAATGCCTTCAATAACCTGGTCAACCAGGTCATCACCCACTACAGCTTCAATTTTTACCTTAGGTAAAAAATCCACTACATATTCAGCACCACGGTAAAGTTCTGTGTGTCCTTTTTGACGTCCAAAACCTTTAACCTCTGTTACTGTAATGCCTTGCACGCCGATTTCAGATAATGCTTCACGCACATCATCGAGCTTGAAAGGTTTGATAATAGCCATTATCAATTTCATCATTACGCTCCTTTTTTTAATTAAATTAAATGCCTGCTACAAAATGTAGCAGGCAGTTTTATACAAATTTATAGATCGATGCTATGAGACCAAGAAACAGTGAAGCGCATATCATCAGAACCAACACCCCAAACAGCATTATCAGTATCATTATCATCAAGCGCAAAAGTAAAATCACCTTTACTCAAGCTGATTTGAGTATGGCTATAGTCTGCAGCACTACCGCCATCAAAATCATAGTCGCCGAATGTAATAGCTAAATTCAGATCTTTTTTCACTTCAAATTCAGCGCCTACATAAATATATTGATGACTATCTTGACCACCTGCTTCTGTACTTGTCGTTAAAGCAAGACCTGCAGAAAACATTTTATAAGAAGCATTTAGATAAACTTCATCAAAATCATCCTGACCCGGGCCTACTGGATACATGTACTTGATATAACCAACATCTAAACCTACTGGACCCGCATCAAAGCCGTAACCTGCGTATAAATCTTGCTCATAGCCATCTGTAGCTGTCCAAGTAACATTTGAAACCCAAGTACCTACATAGAAACCCGAAGCATGGGCGTAATCAATGCCACCTGATACTGCTGAAGCATCATTAGTTTGAGTCGTACCGCGCCAAATATAGTTAGATGTAACACCAACGTTTGCTGTTAATGGAGATTCAGCTAAAACAACACCTGAACCCATTGTGCTTGCTGACGCTAATAAAGACGTCGCAATAATTTTATGTAATTTCTTCATATTCAATCTTCCTCAAAGTTAGTCTCTGTAATTAGTTTTCCTAACAATAGTGCATGGGTTGTGCCAATAAAAATTTTCCATTATTAACAAGCACTTAAGTAAAATATAATGCTGGGTTGTACAACAACTGTGCACCACAATGAAAATGACCAAGATAAGGCGCACCAAATGGGTGCGCTTTGAAAAGCCGAGAATCAGAAGAAAAAGGGAGGTAATAGCCCATAAAAAAGTACCTGAAACAATTTTTTCATTATTTCTCCATGGCGATCAATTAATAAAAATTGACTGAATTGAAGCAGCAACTGTTAAAGAAAATGCCTAAAATGTCACAACTTAGCCTAAATTATGTAAAATGCGGCCTCTTACACAAACTCTGTAGAGACCAACGCGTATGCAAATACCTGACATCGATAAATTAATACAATCTGTAGTCGAAAACTTACCTAAAAAAGTAGGGCCATTTAATGATGAGCTACAAGATTATTTGCAGCAGGGACTTTCTTCTGCGCTAAAAAAAATGGATATTGTGACCCGGCATGAATTTGATATTCAAACAGCGGTGCTACAAAAAACACGCAGTAAGGTTGATGAGCTGGAAAAAATCATTAAACAACTGGAATCGCACTTGTTAAAACAATAAGAAAGGGATTTAATAGGTTCTAACTACAGCCTGCATTGATCGCAAGCTTTATCACTACATAATGGAAAGGAAGCCATGACTCTCGCAACCGTACACTCACGCGCCCAAATCGGGATCAACTCGCCCCAGGTTACCATTGAAGTTCATTTATCCAACGGTTTACCCAGCTTATCGATTGTTGGACTCGCTGATATTGAAGTTAAAGAAAGCAAAGATCGGGTACGCGCAGCACTTATTAACAGTCATTTTGATTTTCCTGCCCGACGTATCACCATTAACCTCGCACCAGCCGATTTACCTAAAGAAGGCAGCCGATTTGATCTGCCTATTGCAATAGGAATTCTCGCCGCATCCGGTCAGATACCGCTGGAAAAACTTGATCAATTTGAATTTATTGGTGAGTTAGCATTAAGTGGTGAATTACGTGAAATTCGTGGTGTATTACCTGCCGCAGTTCAGTGTCGGGATAAAAAAAGAAAACTGATTTTACCGCAACAAAATGCATATGAAGCCGCGCTGGTGAGTGATCTTGAAATTATGCATTGCACGCATTTATTAGAAGTGTGTGCCAAATTAAATGACCAGCAAGAATTAAATTTAAATACCGAATTACCGAATAAAAATACAACTATCCCCGATGACATCATAGCGGATGATCTCTCTGATGTGGTTGGCCAGCACCATGCTAAACGCGCCATCGAAATTGCGGCGGCGGGCGGCCATAACCTGATTTTACTTGGCCCTCCGGGCACCGGCAAAACCATGCTTGCTACCCGGCTGCCCGGAATTTTACCTTCCATGACGGAAAAAGAAGCGCTCGAAAGTGCCGCCATTCAGTCCATTAGTTTCCAGGGCTTTAAATTAGAAAATTGGAAAAAGCGCGTTTTTCGTGCACCTCACCATACTGCCTCGGGTGTTGCTTTAGTTGGCGGTGGCAGTCACCCGCATCCCGGTGAAATTTCATTAGCCCATAACGGTGTTTTATTTTTAGATGAATTACCAGAGTTTGATCGGCGTGTGCTGGAAGTATTGCGTGAGCCCCTTGAGTCAGGACGTATTATTATTTCACGAGCAGCAAGACAAGCAGAATTTCCTGCACGTTTTCAACTTATTGCCGCAATGAATCCCTGTCCTTGTGGTTACCTGAATCATCCTAATGGACGTTGTCATTGCACTGCTGATCAGGTCCAGCGTTACCGTTCACGTATTTCAGGGCCACTGCTCGATCGCATTGATATGCACATTGAAGTGCCGCCCGTTCCTTTAAAAGAAATACAATCAGCCGCAACAGAAGAAGAAACCAGCGAAACAGTACGTCAGCGTGTAGTAAAAGCGCATCAACGCCAGTTGCAACGCAGCCAACATGCTAACGCCTTAATGAATACGCAGGATATCAAACGCTTTTGCCAACTAGACAAATCCGCGACGTTGTTATTAGAACAAGCGGTAACCACTTTAGGACTTTCGGCACGTTCACATAATCGTATTCTTAAAGTTGCTCGCACCATTGCTGATTTAAAAAATGAAGACAATATTTCCAAACATCATATTAGTGAAGCCATTGGTTACCGCCGTCTTGATCGGGGGTTTGCTTCTGCTTAATGAATTGTCTCGGTACACTGATAGCAAAAAATGTCAACATCGACCTCAGCCTCACTTCATCATAAAATAGCTTTTCATTTCAAATTCAGGTTAAACATTTTTTGTGAAGTTAAATCCCCAGCAACATGCGGCTGTTCGTTACATAGATGGCCCCTGCCTCGTTTTAGCCGGTGCTGGCAGTGGCAAAACGGGAGTAATTACCCAAAAAATTGCTTACCTTATTGAAGAATGTGAAATTAATCCCCGTAATATTGCGGCGGTCACCTTTACCAATAAATCTGCGCGTGAAATGCAAAACCGTGTTGCTAAATTATTAGGTAAGGAAAAAAGTAAAGGTTTACGTGTATCAACCTTTCATACCCTAGGCCTGGATATCATACGCAAAGAGTTAGACAACCTGCCGTATAAAAAAGGCTTCTCCATTTATGATAACCAGGATTCTTTAGCCTTAATTAAGGAACTCATGAAACGGGCTTTTTCAGATCCTGATGGTCAAACTGATCGTGTCTTGTGGCAAATATCGCGCTGGAAAAATGCTTTTGTTTTACCTGAACAGGCATTACAAGAAGCCAATAGTGATCCCTTTTTAACCGTCGCAGCGCACGTTTACGAACAATACAATCATCACTTACAAACCTATAATGCGGTTGATTTTGATGATTTAATTATGATTCCTGTTTTACTCTTTCGCGCACAGCCAGAAGTAAAAGAACGTTGGCAAAATCAAATACGTTATTTACTGGTGGATGAGTATCAGGATACCAACGCAACTCAATACGAACTGGTTAAACTCATCGTCGGTCAACGTGCAAATTTAACCGTTGTTGGTGATGATGACCAATCGGTTTATTCCTGGCGTGGTGCGCAACCTGAAAATCTGCAATTATTAAATGCAGATTTTCCTATGCTTAATTTGATTAAACTTGAGCTAAATTTTCTTTCAACGGGTTGCATATTAAAATGCGCAAACAGCCTTATCGCAAACAACCCCCATGTTTTTGAAAAAAATCTCTGGAGTGATTTAGGCTTTGGCCAGCCCGTTCGCATTGTTCGTTGTCGTCATGAAGAAGATGAAGCCGAACAGATTGTTGCCGAACTGAATCATCACCAGTTTATAAATCGTACTGCACATAAAGATTATGCGATTCTTTATCGCGGCAATCATCAGTCACGCGTATTTGAACGTAACTTACGTGAAAATAATATTCCTTATTATTTAAGTGGCGGTATGTCCTTTTTTGCTTATAGCGAAATTAAAGACATCATGTCGTATCTTCGTCTTATAGCAAACCCGGATGATGATAATGCCTTTTTACGTATTGCAAATGTTCCGCGGCGTGAAATTGGCCCCACCAGTTTGGAAAAACTGAGTCATTTTTCAGCCAAATATAATCACAGTTTATTTTCTGCCTGTTTTGATCAATTTTTATCACATAGCATTGGTAATCGTGCCGGCACAAATTTATCCAGCTTTGCTCACTGGATTAAAGACTATGCATTACGGTCTGAATCTATGGGTGAATCTGAAAAACCTGCCACTATTGTCAAAGAACTCATTGCAGACATTGACTATGAACGCTGGCTTTTAGATACCAGCAAAGATGAAGCCGATGCTATTCGCCGTATGGACAATGTACTTGAGCTGATCGGTTGGCTAGAACGTTTATCGAATAAAGATCCTGAAGCCGATCTGGCAACACTGGTGGCTAAGTTGACCTTGCTTGATACCCTGGATCGTGACAACGATGATAAAGAAGAAAACCGAGTTCACCTGATGACCTTGCACGCTTCAAAAGGACTCGAGTTCCCGCATGTTTTTTTAGTTGGAATTGAAGAAGAAATTTTACCGCATCGAAACAGTATCGAAGAAGATAATATCGAGGAAGAACGTCGCCTTGCTTATGTTGGCATTACGCGTGCGCGCAAAACACTGACCATTAGCTTCGCCACCAGGCGTAAACGTTTTGGCGAAATCATTGAATGTGAACCCAGCCGTTTTCTGGATGAATTGCCGCAGGATTTATTGCAATGGAGTGGTGCCGGCATTGAATTGCCTGAAGAAGAAAAGAAGGCACGCGGTAAAGCCAGTCTGGCTGACTTAAAAAGTATGCTAACGAATAACTAGGCACAAAAAAGCCGGTTACAAAAACCGGCTTTTTTAATTAAAAGTTAGTAAAATTTAAAAATTATTTACTGCCTTTAACCATATGTTCAACAGCCGCTTTCACTGCCGCATCACTCAAACTAGCGTTGCCACCTTTAGGAGGCATGCCTTTAAAACCTTTAATGGCATGATTGTTTAATGTCGCCATACCTTGAGCAATACGGTTTTTCCATGCCGCTTTATCGCCAAGCTTTGGTGCACCCGCTGCGCCAGTACCATGACAAGCAAAACAAGCTGAAGTATATGTTCCCTTGCCATCAACACCTGAAGGTGCAGCCATCACAGGCGCTTTACCAATATTCACTTCACCAAAAGGTTTGATACGGTCGATTGTTGCAGATTCAACCATTGGATCAGCTGGCTTATCAGCAGTTGCTGAAACCATACGTGCAGCCATGATGCTAAAAATAAAAAATGCTGTCAGAGCAGCAATTACCATCATCAATGTTTTCATAACATTACGGTCTTCTTGATTAGTCACAATATTCCCCTTCGCAGTTTCACCCTGTCTATTTCTGAGCACACAAATACAAGGACAGGTCTCAATAAACAATTTCGCCAAACCAATCTCAGTCCAGCATCCAAAAATTTGGCGAGAGTATAACGAGAAAGCATGAACTGAGCCAGTATATTGCGCCAATCCGAGCGATCTCAAACAAACAATATTATGATTCTGCTTGACAAACCTATAACATATATTTTATGCGTGAATATAATGTTGCTACCAATATACTTCTGCACAATTTAAATCAAAACAACAACAACGAGAAAACAAACACCCTGATTATCATAATGCGATCACACCCTAATAAATCAGATATAATCTGATAACAAAGCGCCTGTAGCTCAGTTGGATAGAGTGTCGCCCTCCGAAGCTAACAGTCATAAGTGAAACGAAAAACTACGCTAACATTCATTATTCTATATAATGCACACCGATCATTAAGCGCCCGTAGCTCAGCTGGATAGAGTACTACCCTCCGAAGGTAGGGGTCACAGGTTCGACTCCTGTCGGGCGCGCCATTTGACCTTTAGTTAACTTAGGCACAAATATGCAATTTTATACTTGTGCCCACCATGTGCCCTTAACGTGCCCAATGACAATATAAGACTCATTTCATTTCTTTGATTTTAGCCACAGAATGACTGCTTGCTTACATATTGGGTTTCAAGGCTATTCATTTTTTTACTAATGAATCGTCTTCGCTTCTTTGCCTTGAA
>JAUWUS010000088.1 GCA_030617815.1 Gammaproteobacteria bacterium | reverse complement strand
AAGATGCTTGCCGCATTGCGGGTCTTGAAGTGGTGAGGTTAGTTAACGAACCAACAGCGGCCTCTTTAGCCTATGGACTTGATCGTGTTGGTGAAGAATTACGAATAGCGGTTATTGATTTTGGCGGTGGCACATTAGATGTCACGGTCATGGAATTTGGTAAAGGTGTCTTTGAAGTTAAGGCGACCAGTGGTGATACCCGGTTGGGCGGTACGGACATGGATGAAAACCTGCTTAACTATTTGGCAGAAAAATTTAAAACCGAAGTGGGTATTGATGTTCGTTCTGATATAAAGTCGCAAGCTCGACTCAAAGAAGCAGCTGAGATAGCTAAAATAGAACTCTCAACTAGCACCTCAACACATATTAGTTTGCCTTATCTTACTGCCGTGAATGGTGAACCTAAACATCTTGAAATAGATTTAAACCGTACTGAACTGGAACGACAAGTTTATGCCGTGGTAGAACGTTGCCGTGGTCCTATTGAACAGGCATTACATGATGCCAGTATCACCGCAAAAGATATCGATAGGCTTATTTTTGTTGGCGGTCCAACACGTATGCCTGTGGTACGTAAATTTTTTGAAGACTTGTTTGGACGAAAAGCTGAAATGGGTGTCGACCCGATGGAGTGTGTGGCAAGTGGTGCGGCAATACAGGCAGGTGTGTTAAGTGGTGAAGTTGGCGATATTGTTTTAGTTGATGTCACACCACTAACACTGGGGGTTGAAACATTAGGTGGCGTTGCAACGTCATTGATTGGTCGTAATTCACCGATACCGGTAAAACATACCGAAACGTTCACTACTGCAGCTGATATGCAAACTGCAGTAACCATCCACGTTTATCAAGGTGAAAGGCCCATGGCGCGAGATAATACCAGCCTGGGTGAATTCAGTCTCGAGGGACTTGTACCGGCACCAAGAGGTATGCCGAAAGTAGATGTCACGTTTGATATTGATGCTAACGGTATCCTTAATGTGACTGCAAAGGATCAAACAACCGGAAAATCTCAATCTATTAGCATTACAGGTTCAACACGTCTATCTGATGATGAGAAACAACATTTTATTGATGATGCTGAAAAGTATTCTGAAGAGGATAAAAAACGCCGTGAAGAAGCAGATAAACTTAATTCCGCCGACAGCATGTGTTATCAGGCTGAAAAATTGCTAGCTGACTTTAGCGATAAGTTAACTGATGAAATAAAAAATAAACTTGAAAGCAATCTTAGAGAAACACGAGATGCTCTTAATAAACATGATGCTGAGTTGGCAACAAAATGTGCTGAAGAACTTGAAAAAGTAATAAGGGAAGCTGGTGTAACTATTTATTCTGCATCACCTGAGGCACCAAGTTCAGGACCTTATGCACCTCATGCTGCACCTGATATGAGGGGTGCCGGCGGAGAAGCTAAACCAACAGGATCTGGTCCTCGCGGTAAAGTGGTTGATGCTGATTTTACCGAGTCAACATAAAAATAATTATGGCAACTGAACAACGTGATTACTATGAAGTATTAGGTGTATCACGCGATGCGGATGCAAAAGCAATTAAAGATGCATTTCGTGAACTGGCTTTAAAGTATCATCCTGATCGTAACAAGTCCCCCGATGCTGAGGCTCGTTTTAAAGAAATTGCCGAGGCTTATGCCATCATATCTGATCCAAAAAAACGTGCAGATTATGATGCACGCGGTTTTGCCGGTGTTGCTGGTTTTTCAGCTGAAGATTTATTTTCCGGAATTGATTTTGGTGACATCTTTGGGGGCATGGGCGATATAGGTGGTATAGGTGGTGGAGGTTTATTTGATAGTTTCTTTCGTCGCCATCGACATCCAACTGGACCCGCCAAGGGTAATAATCTTGAAGTAAGACTGACTATTCCATTGGAAAAAGTGAACAAGGGTGGAGATGAAACAGTTCACTTTACCCGCCCAATGACTTGTCCAACTTGTAAAGGTGCGCGTACCAAACCAGGCACCGAGCCACGTAAATGTGAAACCTGTAATGGAACAGGCCAACAAGTTATAACCCGGCAGGAAACCAAAGACAAAGGAACGATCAGCTTCCAACAAATAACTATCTGTCCCGTATGCCATGGCCAGGGTACTTTTATTGATCATCCCTGTGAAACATGTAATGGACGAGGCGAAGTAGAAAAAGACGATAACCTCAAAGTCACTATACCTGCTGGTGTAGATGAAGGAACGGCATTGCGCATTCCGGGGCATGGTTTGCCCAGTGTTGATATTGGTGGTCAGCCCGGTGATCTTTATGTGGTTGTAAGAAGTAAATCTGATCCCCGCTTTGAGCGACATGGTGCTGATCTATGGCGAATGGAAACGATAGATATTACTGATGCAGTGTTGGGGACTAAACTTAAAGTGCCTACTTTAGATGCTTCAGTTGAAGTAAGTATTCCAGCAGGCACACAGCCTGATGAAATATTACGTCTAAAAGGTAAAGGCTTACCCGTGTTTGGTGCCCGCATGCACGGTGATATCAATATACGAATACAAATTCATATTCCTGAAAAGCTTTCAACAGAAGAGAAAGCACTTTATGAGAAATTAAGACAAACAAGTAAAGCGGATAAAAAAAGCTGGTGGGGATCTCTCAAGGACAGAACATAGTTTTTAATGTTAGAACTAATCTTGTTCTGGCTCCGATGTATCATCACCCTCAAGTCTAAGCTATTCTGTAAATATGCATATCCTGTTGTATCTCAAACATGGGTGACATCTTATGAATAAGAAAGCAGGATGGCAGCATTTTCAACACATAGCCGATATTGGTATTAAAGGATTCGGAAGTTCAGTAGAGATGGCTTTCACACAGGCAGCAATGGCCATGACAGCAGTCATCACCGAACCAGAGTTAGTCGACAATAATATTTGTATTGATATTGTTTGCGATTCAACAGATTTGGAATATTTATTTGTCGACTGGTTAAATGCACTTGTTTATGAAATGGCAACACGTCATATGTTATTTAGTCAGTTTGATATTCAAATCCGTGATGGCCATTTAAAAGCAAAAGTATGTGGTGAACGGATTGATAGAGAAAAACATCAACCGGCGGTTGAAATTAAAGGTGCTACATTAACAGAGTTACGAGTACAGAAAGACAAAGAAGGTGATTGGTTAGCTCAATGTGTGATTGATGTATAAATATTAAGATGTGTAAATGTGCAAAAGTGTAGATTCGAAAAGGTGAAGCATCATCGATATCAACATATTCAATAAAGTTAATGACACTACCTGGCGCATAGAAGCAACAGGAAAAATGCGGGTGCCCGCGGTGATTTATGCCGATGAATCTCTTATCAAAAGTATGGATGATAAAGTCCGTGAACAGATCTGTAATGTTGCGATGTTGCCGGGCATTGTTGAAGCGGCTTATGCCATGCCCGATGCCCATTGGGGGTATGGTTTTCCCATTGGTGGAGTAGCCGCCTTTAATGCAGAGGACGGAGGTATCATTTCTGCTGGTGGTGTCGGCTTTGATATTTCTTGCGGCGTACGTTGCCTGCATACCGGTTTAACTAAAGACGATATTGAACCTTTTAAAAAAAGACTAGTTGATCAGCTCTATAGGGATATCCCCGCTGGCTTAGGCAGTACTGGCAGGATTCATCTGACTCATAGTGGAATGAATGCCATGCTCAAGGGCGGAGCACGATGGGCAGTCGAACAGGGATTTGGCGATGAAATAGATCTGGAACGGATTGAAGAACAAGGCTGCATGAAAGGAGCAGAACCAAAATATGTTTCTGAACAGGCTAAAAAACGTCAGCTGAATGAAATGGGTACGTTGGGTTCAGGTAATCATTACCTGGAAGTTCAGCATGTTTCCGCTATCTACGATGATTTAGCTGCTGAACGCTTTGGCCTTAAACAAGGTGATGTGGTGGTCAGCATCCATTGTGGTTCACGCGGCCTGGGACATCAAATAGGTACCGAGTTTTTAAAAGAGATGGCCATTGCTGCTCCCCGTTTTGGTATAGATCTACCGGACAGGGAATTGGCTTGTGCACCCATTAAATCTGATCTGGGTCAGGCCTATCTGGGTGCAATGCGTGCAGGCGTAAATTGTGCATTGGCGAATCGACAAATCATAACTGATTTAACACGACAAGCTTTTGCACATGTCTTGCCTAATGCAGACTTAAGACTGTTATATGATGTGTCACACAATACCTGCAAAATAGAACAACATGAAGTTAATGGAGTGAAGCGCCAACTCTATGTTCATCGTAAAGGGGCAACACGTGCTTATGGTCCGGGGCATCCGGATATTCCTGCTGTATTTCGTGATGTTGGTCAGCCTGTCATTATTGGAGGCTCGATGGGCACAAGCTCTTATATTCTTGCGGGTACTAAAGAGAGTGAACTACGTGCTTTCAGTTCGGCATGTCATGGTGCGGGGCGAGCCATGAGTCGCAACCAGGCTAAAAAACGTTGGCATGGTAGAGAGTTAATAAAACAACTGGAAGAGCAACAAGGGATACTTATTCGCAGTCAATCCATGCGTGGTGTTGCCGAAGAAGCACCGGGTTCATATAAAGATGTATCCGCCGTGGTGGATTCAGCGGATCAGTCCGGCTTAGCAAAAAAAGTGGCTCGTTTGGAACCACTGGTATGTATAAAAGGTTGATAGTAAATGTTGTTCAACCATTAAAGCCGATAACCTTTAGAAAAGAGTCGGATAATTCATTACGACCGGCTTTGTCGATGAGTTCTTCGACTGTCTGCATGATTTCTGACAATGGGCCAGTAAAAAATACTATGCCAAGCTCAAGAGTTGCACGTTTATCTGCAATAGGATTCTTGGTATTGGGGTGTTCGGGTGTAAGAAAAATCATCCGGATTTCACATGTATCATTGGGAATATTTTCGCATCCGCCACCGGGCGCGACAAAAGCGAAAAGTTCCTCGGGGCTATGGAATGAAATACTTTCTTCTTTTATAACAGTGTCATTGCATTGGACACCAAATTCAACGGTTATTATTGGATTCATGGTTTTTATCTCCTGTTTGGTTTCATCAGCTTAATCAATGCCTATAGTGAGTTATTACTTAGTTTTTTCAAGGAAGACAATGTACTGGAACAGTCTTGTCGCGGCACAACTAACCAAATCTTCTTTAATTTCCCATGAGATTTTTTAATAGCTATAACAAGAAGTTGTAAAAAATCCTGTATATGAAATCGACCATGCTGTGCACCAAGAACAGGTAATTGAATTGATGATATTTCCTGAGTGTGACTGACCTTGATAATGTTATCCAGGGCCTGTGCAACCCATTCAGAAGACCATGAGGGCTCCATATCCAGATCATGAACAATGGCTAACAGGCGTATGGTTTTACCATCCTTTTTAATGACACTACCAGGTTTTAATAGGGGTTGTGATTCAAGTTTATTAGCCAGAAACCAGGCAGGTTTATTGTCTGGTTCAGTGATGTTTCCTGATTGGCTGAGAATAAGCGCCGTATCTTGCTCCTCCACAACAGCATCAATATCAAATGGTGGTACTGCTTTTGGAGCAACGACTATATTAATATCATTTATTCTGACACAGGATAAATTGATATCCCACACCAGCTGAGGGGTTTTTTGTGGCATAGGTAGCCCGTCATTTGTTAATCAATAATAACTTACTATCATTATATAGTGTAGATGGATATTCTAATATGTGCAGACAAACATAGGGTCTAATTGATAACGAACAATGTTAATTAACTGATTATTAATATAATAGATACTAGTGTATTGTTTACAACGAGTTACTGGTTTATTTACTTACGTGGTCAACACTCATGAAAAATAATAATTTAGCATTAAAGCCTGAAGTTTTATATCACGCATGTGATCCATCAACATTGGCATTTAAAACAACTGATGAACTAGACACATCAAATGAAATTATCGGTCAGAGCCGTGCTCTGGAAGCGTTAAATTTTGGCGTTGGTATTAAACATGATGGTTATAACTTATTTGTTACAGGCTCAACTGGTCTGGGTAAACATACGATAGTAAAGCAATTATTAGAAACCAAAAGAGTTGACTCTCCAAAACCGAGTGACTGGTGTTACATAAATAATTTTGAACATCATCATAACCCTCGTATTCTTAAATTACCTGCAAGTTATGGAAGAAAGTTGCGCAATGATATGAAGCAACTTATTGAAGACTTGTTAGCCGCTATACCTGCGGCATTTGAAACTGATAAATATAATGCACATATTAAAGAGATACAAGATGAGTTAACTGCACTTGAAAAAGATGAGTTTATGAGGCTCGATAAAAAAGCGATAAGTCAAAATATTGCATTAGTGCGTACTCCTAGTGGATATACGCTTAGTCCTATGCGTGATAATAAAGTGCTAACCCCACAAGAATTTAAAGCATTATCAGGAAAGGAAAAGGAAGATATAAAAAAGAAAACTAATGAAATTGAAAAAGAAATTAATGACATATTACGTAATGTGCCAATTTGGGAAAGAGAAACAAGAAATAAACTAAAGCAATATAACCGTGAAGTAACCCAATTAACCGTAGAACAATATATTGATGAATTACGCGAAAAATACAGTGAGTTACCCTATGTTTTGAATTTTTTTAAGGACGTTGAAAATGAGATTATAGAAGATGTCGATGCATTTCGGCAAAAAGGTGAAAGTATCATTTCTATTCCTGGCTTTGAACAACCAAAAACTTCATTTTTACAATATGAAGTTAATGTACTTGTTGATAATAGTGATGTTGAAGGTGCGCCCGTTATATATGAAGATAATCCAACTTATAATAATCTTATGGGGCGTATCGAGCATCTTGCCCAATACGGTACATTATTAACAAATTTCACATTAATTAAATCCGGAGCTTTACACCGTGCAAACAGTGGTTTTCTTATTCTTGATGCTCATCGTTTACTAACCTCGCCATTTGCATATGAAGGTTTGAAGCGTGCTCTACGTGCCCGAGAGGTGCGTATCGAATCACTTGAAAAAATGCTAAGTGTGAGCAGTACAATATCACTGGAGCCGGAACCAATACCTATCGATCTGAAAGTAATAATAACTGGTGATCGATGGCTATATTACCTGCTTAAAAAATATGATCCTGAATTTAATCAACTATTCAAAGTAACTGCAGACTTTTCTGAGGAAATTGATCGTAATAATGAAAATACATTTCTATACGCACGCATGATTGCTACCTTTCAACGCGAGAAAAAACTTAAACCTTTTGAGCAGAAAGCCGTCGCCCTGATTATTGAAGACTGTGCAAGAAAAATTGAAGATGCTGAAAAAATATCATTGCACATGGAAAATTTACTGGATTTGTTACGTGAAGCAGATTATTGGGCTGAAGGTGCAAAACATGATGTTGTTCAGCGTGATGATGTTCAGTTGGCACTCGATGCACGGATCAGACGACTCGATCAATTTCGTGAACTTGTACATGAGCAAGTATTGCGTGGAATTTATTTACTCGACACCGAAGGTTATAAAATAGCACAGGTTAATGGATTATCAGTCATACAGTTAGATACTTATTCGTTTGGCCGGCCATCAAAAATAACAGCAACAGCCAGGTTAGGTTCGGGTAAAGTGATTGATATAGAAAGAGAAGTTGAACTTGGTGGCTCAATACATTCAAAAGGCGTTTTGATACTGTCTTCTTTTTTAGCTAATCGTTACGCTCATGATCAGCCACTTTCACTTTCAGCAAGCCTGGTGTTTGAACAATCCTATGGCATGATTGAAGGTGATAGCGCCTCTGTTGCTGAATTATGTGCATTATTATCTGCACTGGCAAAACTCCCAATTGATCAATCATTTGCGGTTACTGGCTCCGTTAATCAGCTTGGACAAATTCAGGCTATTGGTGGAGTTAATGAAAAAATAGAAGGCTTTTTTGATATTTGCAAAGCCAGAGGGCTAACGGGTAGTCAGGCTGTCATTATACCAGCTTCTAATGTAAAACATTTAATGCTTCGGAGTGATGTAGTCAATGCCGTAAAAGAAAAACAATTTAATGTATACGCCGTAGAGACAGTCGACCAGGTAATGGAACTGCTTACAGGAAAAACAGCGGGTAAAGCAGATGATAGCGATATTTTTCCTGATGATTCAATAAATGGCATGGTGCAAAATCAATTAATTAAAATGACTCGCAAACGCCAACAGTTTGCGAAAGAAAT
>JAUWUS010000121.1 GCA_030617815.1 Gammaproteobacteria bacterium | reverse complement strand
AAAGCAAGCCCCTGTGCGACACTGGCTGCTACACGAACACCGGTAAATGAACCTGGCCCACAATTAAAAGCCAGAGCATCGACCTGAGATAAAGACAAATCTGCTTTTTTTAATAACTCATCAACCATTGGCAAAACACGCTCAGTATGTTGACGTGGAATAATTTCAAATATTTCCTGACAATGGCCATCAGCCAGTAATGCGACAGAACATGCTTCTGTTGCGGTATCAATTGCGAGAATTTTCATGAAATATTAATGATGCTATATATGAAGGAGAACACAGCATACACAGCATACTGCTGTACCGCTAGTATTAAGCGGCTGAAAACAGGGAGGGAATTAAGGAAAGAAAGATAATTTAATAAATATGCAGCTTAAAAACTCATTCGACGACGACCGCTATTACGGCTATTGGCAATAAACTCTTTCGTTGTCATTGTTTTTTCTTCTACTTCAACTTTTAATTTTTCAACGGGTTTTGATTCTTTATTCACTTTCTCAACTTTTGCAACTTGAGATGATTTTGGCTTTATTTCAGTAACCGTCGCAAAGCTTGCGACCGCTTGTTCTTTTACCTCATTAACACCGTCATCAGTAAATTGAAATTCAACACCACCAATAATCAGCCAATCGCCATCCTGAAGCTCCGCTTGAGAAACGGTCTTACCATTTAGCTCAATTAACAACTCATCTTCACGAGATTTAATAATAAAAGAATATGATTCAGACTTCTTAAGCGCTTCAATTGTTGCATGATTAGCCGCAACACCGTCTTCTGGTATGCAAATATCCATTTCAAAATCCTGACCAATTGTCATAAATAACTGATCGATATTAAATTGAATGAGCGGTACGCTGTTAGAATACTGAGTTAAATGTGCCACAAGACATCCCTTTATTGTTTAAATTTAAAAAACTTGCCGAAAATCGACAAAACAACCTTCGCATCATTATATCGAATGAAAATAAAACGAATGATTTCAATAACTTATTATTTTTATAATAGAAATACGAGGATAAACCTATATTTCTAGTGGGGGAATATAATATATGAAAACCGGACATATGTCACAAGATTTAACATTTTATTTTATTGTAGAATAACGCCAACTGAATATATAAGATTATACTAATTAACTGTTGGTTAACTTCAAAAAACCCTCCACTTTTTGCTGATTTCTTGTTTTCATCATACTCGGCAAACTATCAATGAATATATTTCCATAAGACTTTGTCATCAGGCGTGGATCACACAACATCAAAACACCACGATCATTCACATCACGGATTAATCGTCCTGCTCCCTGTTTTAAAGTAATTACTGCGCTGGGTAATTGAAAATCAATAAACGGATTGCCCCCTTTTTTTCGCATATTATCAATTCTGGCTTTCAAAACAGGATCACCAGGGGATGCAAACGGCAATTTATCAATAATCACACAAGTCAGCGCCTCACCACGAACATCAACACCTTCCCAAAAACTGCTTGTACCCAGCAATACCGCATTACCATAGTGTCGAAATTCACTGAGTAAAACATCACGCGGTTTGTCACCTTGTACCATCAAGGGTACATCCAGTTCGCCATCTAATAATTCAGCGGCCTGTTGTAGTGCTTTGTGACTGGTAAAAAGAAAAAACACACCACCCTGACATGCTTCAATAATCGGTAATGCTTTTTCAACCACTGCTTCTGTATATTCTGCTGCAGTTGGCTCAGGTAAAGATTCCGGTACATACATCACAGCCTGTTTGCTGTAATCAAACGGACTATCCCAAATAGCGGTATTATCTGTTTCAATGCCCAAGCGTTGTTTAAAATGATCGAAACTGTTCGCAACCGTTAATGTTGCAGAAGTAAACATCCACACGACATTCATACTTTGCATTTGTGAATGAAATATTTCACTAATATCAAAAGGAGTAATGTGTAAAGTAAAACTTCGTCTATGTGTTTCAAACCAGTGAATATGGTCTTCCGGGACATCGGTAGTTAACTTTGTAAAACGTGAGCGTAATTCCACACAACGTTCATAACAGCTTTCCAGCCCTTTGCTCCGCTCAGCCAAAGGGTTCAATTGTTTTTCAAGTTTTGTTAATTGTTTAGAAACCGCCAACAATGCTTTTTTAAATTCTTTATCGCGTGCAATGCTTTGCCAGTCTGCACGGCGTTGTTCTGCACCAAAAGCTAATCGTAAATCTTTAGTAAGTTTTTGTAAGACCGAGGCAATACGAATAAAATTGGGATCTTCATTAATTTCAGTTAAATATTCCGCTTCACTATCGCGTGCAAGTTCTAGCAGCTGATTACCGCTTAACGATTCGCCAAAAAAAGAAGATGCGACTTCTGCTAATTGATGGGCTTCATCAACAATAATAGCATCTGCTTGCGGTAATAATTCAGAAAAGCCTTCTTCACGTAACATCATATCCGCAAACAATAAATGATGATTAATCACCACCACATCGGCTGCTTGCGCTTGTCGACGTGCCTCAATCAGATGGCATTTATCAAAATATCCACAGTCTGATCCTAAACAATTATCTGAAGTTGATGTGACACTCGACCAAATCATGTCATCTTCTGATATTGAAGACATTTCAGCAATGTCACCACTGACTGTTTTAACTGACCACTCTCTAATTTGAATAACACTGTGTGCCATTTCAGGTGTTCGAAAACGGCCTTCCTGTTCAGCCAGATCCAGTCGATGCAAACAGAGATAATTAGCGCGCCCTTTTAGCAACGCAACCGTTGCAGGAACACCAAGCGCTTTACTTACAATCGGTAAATCTTTATGAAAAAGTTGATCCTGAAGATTTTTTGTTCCGGTAGAAATTAATACTTTAGATTTACTCATTAAAGCAGGAACTAAATAAGCAAACGTTTTACCCGTCCCTGTTCCGGCTTCTGCAATTAAATGCTCACCAGTATCCAGTGCCGCAGCGACTCGCTCTGCCATTTCCTGCTGTTGTTCGCGCGCAGCAAAACCCGGAACTAATTTTGCAATCGGTCCTTCTTCTCCAAGAAGGTAGGAAACATCAGAATCTTGCAAGGAATGACTCGTTATCATTATAAGATATGATTATATAGCCCACTATATAGAATTAAGAGCTTAACAACTCTGCTTTTTCCTGGGCTTCTTGTGCCTTTTTAAAGTTACCCATTTTTTGATGAGCATGCGCAATCACACGCCAGCAATCTGCCTGCAAAGAATGACGACTGCCCCGCTCAGCAAGAGATGAAGACAGGGCCAGCGCTTTTTTTGCAAGGCTAATAGCCTCTTTTGATTTTGCCGCATAAAGACGTAATTTAGCCATATATAACCACAAAGTAGGGTTACGTGGCTCAATACGTAATGCTCTTTCGAGGTGGCTTTCTGCTGTGCTCAAAGCACCTTTTTTGCTGGCTTGTCTGGACTTACTCAGCAAGGCCAAAACAGCCTTGCCTGTTTCAGGTCCGGGACGAACTTCACCTGAAGCAGACGTCCAACCCGACGTTTTATCGGTGGGA
>JAUWUS010000113.1 GCA_030617815.1 Gammaproteobacteria bacterium | reverse complement strand
AGCGTCCAGGGTGTTCCCGGGTTTGATAACATTGATTACGATATTTGGTACAAGCAGTGCAGACATCAATTTGAAATGTCCATGATAAAAAGCATTGCTTACAAGGGCTTTAACTTGATCAGTGCAACGGAGACTCAGATTGTATTCACTGTTTTTGAAATGGTGGTGGGGGCGGATGGCACCCTGAATGAACAGATCATAGAGATGTCGCTGGAGAAAGAGGACGATGATGTGTGGCGACTGGTGCAGGAGCGGGTGCTTATCGAGAATGATGCGATGAGAAATCATGAACTATCAAAAGAAAAAAATTAAAAGGGTCATAGCCCTTTTTTAACCCTTACTCCATGTTGATAAACCAGCGTTGCTCCATACCATCCTGCAAAAACTAAACTGACAAAGCCTAGTACCGATGTGACGATTGCCCATAGAGTGGGTTTTGTTAATAAGTGATCATCCCAACGTAAATATAAACTGAGTGAATAAAACCCCCATGCAATGATTGCTGCATACATGTGGTGGTCTACAGTTGTTGATATCGGATCAATATCTTTTATTTTTACTATCTCGTATAAACCTGCGGTCATTGCCACTATCGCGCTTATGCATCCAATAAATAATAAAAATCCTATTGCTTGTGTTTGATTATGGGAATAAAAAATTCCCATTAGGTCGCCTAGCGTACTAAGCGACCAGCAAGCAATTGGAAAGTGAACTACTAATGGATGAACGGGGTGTTTCATATTTTAAAGTACATCGTTAATAAGGATAAAAATCCTGCTACTGCCACACCCGCATGAATGAAAACAATGCCTTTTGGTGATAGGTTGCCGCGTAAATGAAACGATGCGAGATAAAAACCGCCAAGTGCTGCAACGACGAGTAAAGCGAGTGATGCGCTTAATCGGCCTGGCCAGTCTGATTCTATTGCGGCCAGTGAAAGTAAAATGAGCCCTGTTGCGCCAAGTAATGCATGGATTATCGACAAAAACCACGGTGCTTGTTTGCCACTGAGGACTTTTGTTGCCAGTAATAAACCACCGACTGCGGTGATAGCTAAAATAATAATTGCTGATGAAATCATGTTTATTCTCCTTGTGATGAACTTGAGAGGCGATTATAGGCTTGATAAATAACTTATACAAGTTATATGTGTTATAAGTTTCTTTAGTGTTATTTTGGTGGTACTCTTTCTATATGGAAACACTTGCTTCACTCAGTCACCGACAACAGACGTTGCTACGTCACCTGCTTTACAGTGAGCAGGGACTCACACTCGACCAACTTTCTGATTTATTAGAGATTTCTCGGAATGCGGTTAATCAGCATATTTCGGGATTGGAAAAACTCAATTGCATTGAAAGTCGCATGTTGCCAAGTGCGGGTGGTAGACCTAGCCGGGCATATACACTCACGGATACCGGGATGGCGATGTTTCCTAAGCAGTACGCGTTATTTTCTACGATGCTTCTTAAAGCAATTAGTGAAAATATTAAAGGTGATGAGTTAGAAAAATTATTTGCCTCGATTGGTCGTGACTTAGCGTTACCTTTTAAGGAGCGAGTTAAAAATAGTGACAATAAGGTTGAAGAGGTCACGAAAATTATGGAGGAACTTGGTTATGAAACCAGGCAATCTTCTATCAACACGTCTTCAGAAATCATTGCGAAGAATTGTGTTTTTCATGACTTGGCGGTAGAAAATGATGCCGTATGTGAATTGGATCGCTCTCTTATTTCTTCATTACTTGATACCAGCATTGAACAACAAGAGTGTATGGTTAAGGGTGGTGACAGTTGTCGGTTTTGTATTCGTAAAACATAAAATTAATAATAGGGGACAGATCACGTTTTCCAGAAGCTTGATAATTTCATGGTGGTCTGTTCCCTATTGTTACTTTTTTCCTAACAAATTGGCTTGTTGCAACCGCGGAGTTTGCACAGGATGAACAATACCGCCACTACCAACACCACTGAAATAATACCGACAATACTTAATATATCTAAATTCATGACAAGTTAACCTCTGTTATCATTGTAATATACTATATTAGTACGCGCTTATACACATGCAAGTCATAAACTGTGAACTGTTTCAAAAGTAATAGGGGTCAGAGCTCTTTAATTCGTATTTTCTAGTATGGATTCATAAGTTATTATTAATTTGAGGGTGACGAACTCGGCTAACTTAGTATTATCGTAGGAGATAAATATTTTGCATAAACAACTCACTTTGCTTTTTACGTTAATCACTTTGATGCTTTCACCTGTTGTTGCTGAAGAAGAACATGTACCTGACAAAGCTCACAAGCATAAACAGCATGGGCAACAGCAACATAAGGGCATGCAACATGGTGGTGGGCATCATGGCGGTCATGGTGCTATTGCAAAGGGGATTGAAAAATTTCCGACAAGTTCTTATACAAAAAGCAAACCTGTACGCGCTATTCAAAAACCTGGCATGCCAAAGATGCAGGGTGACCCGATAAAAGGAAAACACCTGGTAGCAAGTAGCAAAGGACGCTGTCTTGCTTGCCATATTGTTAGTGCTGATAAAGAACGAATAAATGGGGTCAGAGCACAGTATTTGCTAATATAGATCTTTAAGTTATTATTAATGGAGACTATCTTTTATATTCCACAACTTGGTTTTTTAAAAAGAATTAAACATCTTAAAAATATTGCCGATAGTAATGTTTATAAAATTGGAATTGTTTTTAAAGTTTCAGAGTAATTTAGTCGGCTAATCCCTGTTGAGAATAATAAAATGCAAGAAATAGACTTTCTGGATAAGATTACAGATGCATTGGATGCTGCATTACACAAGCGAGATGAGTACACGCACTCTCATTCAAACCGTGTTATTAATGTTTCGATTGAACTTGGTCGTAAGTTTAATTTGAGCCCTGCTGAAATTCAAATTCTTGGAACATGTGCACGTTTTCATGATGTTGGTAAAATTGGTATCCCTGATAATATCTTGCTAAAAGAAGGTAAACTTACTGATGGTGAATTTGAAATAATTAAAACCCATTCACAGATTGGTATGAGCATTATTAGCCGAATCGATATGCCTGATATAGATATATTTGCAAATACTATCTTGCATCATCATGAATGGTTTGATGGTTCAGGTTATCCAAACGGACTTGTGGGTGATGATATTCCTCTTTATTCCAGAATTATTGCTGTTGCCGACAGCTTTGATGCCATGACATCAAGACGCACTTATCGTGATGAACTTCCTCGTGAATTGGCTCTTAAAATAATGAAAGAAGAGACCGGTACGCATTTCGATCCAGATGTGTCAGAAGTGTTTTTTAAACTTATTAAATAAATTAGTAGTAAGTGGATTGAAATAAATGGGGTCAGAACACATTATTTCCTAATATAGATCTATCAGTTAAAGGGGTCGGAGTGATTTAATACTAACCACTTTGACCCTTTTATTTAATCTGAAATTTTCGTCGGGTTATTTCGTTTTTCCTCAAAGCGTTCAACTCTGGTCGTGGTGTTCATATCTATATGACCATCATGTACTGCACCGGTTTCAATCGCAATGACAGGACATGAAAGGTTGCCCGTTATTTTGGAACCCGACAGTAGTTCAATTTTTTCACCTGCCATAATATCGCCATTTACAGTGCCTTCCACGATTACGATATCTGCAACCAGCTTGCCATCCCAACAGCCCGTCTCGGTAATCAGCACAACTCTGCAAGCATCGCTCTCACCCTTGACATGGCCACGTACCACTATATTTTCCCCGCCACTAAACTTACCGGTAAATTCTGTATTTTCACCAATACAGGAGGAAAAACGGGTGATGTTATCCAGGGTACGACGAGAAACTGGTTTATTCTTCAATGGCGGCATAGTTAACGCTCCTAACGTCACGTGTCATGAGTCTATCTAAATTTCACAGGCCATTCAGCGCGAACGCGATATACCTGCACTGTTAATAATATGTATCGGCAATTAAAAAATATAATTTAAAAAAATATTTCAGAATAAGTGGGGGCTGAGCACAATTTTCTCTAATATTAGCGATATCTGTGTTCTGACCCCATTTAATTCTAGTGATATAATTCAGTTAATTCTTAAATAATTCCATAACGTCGTCTTCTTTATGCTTTCAGACCTATTACCCTTAACAATAAACGAGCTGGTCTTATGTATTGTTATTATATTTGTTGCCTATGTGATTAAAGGTTTATCGGGTTTTGGTAGCGGTTTAGTTGCTATTCCTCTGCTGGCCTTTTTTTTACCGCTTCCTTTTATTGTTCCTGTTTTGGCTTTGTTAAGTTACACCGGTACGGTGTATCAAAGTTTTACTTATCGTAGGCATGTTGTTTGGCGAGACTTATGGCCGCTTTTACCTTTTTCGTTAGCGGGTATTACTATTGCGTTATGGTTGCTTGTTAATGCCGATGTCACCGTGCTTACCTTTACGTTG
>JAUWUS010000018.1 GCA_030617815.1 Gammaproteobacteria bacterium | reverse complement strand
GTTTTAGAGGTCAGTTCACCTTTGCCAAAAGCAAATGAAGCCAGCATTAATTCAGGTGTGACATAGTCTGTGTTGACGGTAAACTCTTCGACGGTTTTAAGATTATTCTTAATGGCCTTTTCACTGATACCCGACGTCCATGCAAGATGAAACCCCCAATCACCAAAAGAAGGGATATTTTGACGATAAGGTAAAATATTAAATCCTGCTGACTTTAATGTATTACCAATTGCCAAAAAGGATTCTTTTGAGTGATACGGAGATGTTGATTGAATTGAGACAAAGGCATTACTGGATAAATGGCTGCGTAATTTACGGTAAAATTGTTTACTGTAGAGTTTACTTAACTCAACGGATGAAGGATCGGGGAAATCTATAATTACGACATCCCAACGTTGATCGTTTTTAGTGCGAATAAATTGATCGGCATCGATACTGTACACATCAACCGTCGCAACCCATTCAGATTGCATTTTTTTTGTTAACGAATCTTCGGATTCTAAATATACCCCTTTTACGTTAACGGAATTTACATTACCTGGTGGGCGAACATGTAATCGTGCATCTTGAAACGCATCTTTATTGAGCTTTCTTAAATGAGGGTTTTCAGATGCCAGTTTAATCATATCGGGATCAAGATCCACGAGAGTGATGGATTTAAGATTTTTGTACTTAAGCAGTTCACGTAACGCCAGACCATCTCCACCTCCCAGTATTAAGGCATGCTCTGGCATGTAAGCTATTGACATAACAGGATGCACTAATAAATCGTGATAGCGTTTCTCATCAAGAGATGAAAACTGCGTATTACCATTAATGTAAAGACGGATATCCCCTAGTTGTTTATTTTGGGTTAATACGATGTGTTGATACTTAGTGGTAGTTTTGTGAATTATTGGATCATCATAAAAATGTTGCTCAAAAAGATCGCTGATATCGCGGTTATTGAGATAGCCGGTGAGTAATACCGCAACCGTCATTAGCATAATAATTGCAGTATATACACGATGTTTAATAATGCCCGTAAAAATAAAGTATGTGACAGTAATGAGTGCAATAGCAAAATTGAACCCAGCCACAATAAAGCTTATTTCCGTAAGAGGATAAAATTTAAGCAGTACTTTTACCCATATAATCGCACCGACAAATGCTCCAACATAATCCATTGCGTAAACGATGGCGAGATTTGTTTTTAAGCTAATTTTCTGTTGGTTAATGATTCGCATGACGATAGGAATTTCAAAACCAATAAGAAAACCCACACTGAGCACAAAGAAATAATGTACAACGGCAAAGTTATATTCAAAATAAGCAAAGGCTCCGTATATTGCCAGTGGCGCAAAACCACCAAGCACAGCCATCACAACTTCAACACCGATAAATTTATAGATTAAATTATTATCAGACATCCGACTTTGAACAAAGCCGGAAATCCCCATCATTAACATCATTGAGGCAATCACAATAGAAAATTGTTCTATTGAGTTACCTAAGATGTAGGTTGTTATTGTGGCCAGTACATATTCATTTACCAACCCGCTCGCGCCGGTTGAGAACATGCAAAAGGCCAACAGTACAGGAAGAAGTCTTGGAGTTTTCATGCTGGTATAATCTTATAGAATTATAAGATTGCAACACCTAAAAGTAATGCCATCCCAATTTTAGTAATTGAAAGTTGCATGGCTGCGACAAGTTGATCTTTAATAATAATATCACTGACCTTTGTTGAAGTAATAATCAACAAATCAATTAAGATTTCAAAGATATAAAGTAAGATCATACCTGCAAATGCGGCTACTATATATTCAATCACGGCATCGGATGTAACAGATGCATTGTTGTTACCCACGATTGCACTTTGAAGGATTAGACCGTAAGCAATGATCTTGCCTGATAAGTACACACCTGCAGAAAGATTTCCTTCAAGCACACATGCAACAGGATTAATTTTTCGCGCAAGTACTTTTTCATAAAAAAGTACTAAGACAACCATCGTGACCTGGCCTGCAACAAAATAGACAACCGATGAAAGAATACCTCCGTCATCACCTTTGATACTGGCGTAAGCTAGAATACCCGTCATTACTAACGTGCCGAACTCAACCATCCCAATCGCAACGTTACCGCGTTTAAGTTCTTCGGTGTTATTCACTTTAGGCAAGAGCGCTTTATCTGTGAAGAATAGTGATGTTACCATAAAACCAATAGCGACCAGACCATAGGTAAAGGTGTCGATCATATCTTTCATGAGGTCAGGATTATTTGCACCAGACATCACGCCTAACATGGCAATCGCTAAACCGAGTTGTGCACCCGAGCGACGAAGACCTACTGCTATGTTCCCGTCAGCAATCACATCATCTGCATCATAATGTTGAGATGAACGGATGTTTAAAATGTACTTCATAGCCGTCGCGAGCACGAGATAGACTAAGGCATATAGGAGGTAATACATATATTGTTCAATATTCATAATATTTTATCCTTGATTATTATTCTGTTACTTACCACCACCTGAAGGGCCACGATTTCTTGATGAAGATCCTGCGCCTCGAACAGAGGGGTTTGAACGTGATGATCGTGATTTTCCGCTAGTTGCGCTTCGGACTTCACCCGGATTTCGAGTGGCAAAGCTGCTGTTACGATAACGGGTACTTGAATAGGTGCTGCTACCATAGGTGCCGTATTGATCGTTACGGCCATAATAGGCATATCCTCTTTTACGGCCAGAGTAACTATTCCAATCATTATAAGAATACCGACGAGGACCCACGAGACCACCAAAGAGTCGGTACATACCGTAGTAGTGCCAGAATGAATTACCGTTTGAATGTCGCCATTCACCGTATTGATTAGCTCCAGTTGCAACGCCATTACGTATAACCGGTTTTGCCATGGTGGCCATGCCGACAGGTTGCGCATCTCTTAGACTATCTTCTTCATAATTCCCATAGGGTTTTGTAACAATTGCCATTCCTAAATTTTCATAGCTTTTCCAAAAATAATCATCACTAACAGGCTGCCAATCTTTCTCGGTCATTTTGTCATTCACGATTTCAATATATTTGTGGTAAGTTTTGGTATACGTGCTGTCAACCCAATACTCACCATAATCATGGCCGCTAGATTTTCCACTTTTATAATTGAGTCTTAACGCGTTCCATTTGTCTTGTGGAATTTTCAACGTAAATTGATCACTTCCACCCCATGACTGACGGTATTTAGCAATCGAACTAAGCGTTAACGTATCAAAGTATTCAAAGATTTTAGCGTCAACTTTTACTGCAGGAAAACGTGATTCATTACCTGAACCACAGAATTCGCCTTCACACCATGTTGCACGCCCAATCACAACGTAATAGTCAACACGTTGATCCGCGAGCACCTTGACGTAACTGCGATAAAGTTCATCCACTTTCCCACTGTGTTCATCTTCATATTTACCAACTTTATGTGTTGTTTTGTTTAATGCGACAGCAGCATCACCAAAGCGAGCATAATTGGTAGACGTATTTTTATGATATTCCGTTTTAAGCGTTATATAAGAATCACTATTTTCTTTTACTAATGAATCAAGCCCCGATACACGCTTTGTTAAATCGTCTTTTTTATTCGGATATTTTTTCGCTGCTGCATTCGCCTTGGATGTGAATAGGCGTTGAATAGATAAGTTATTTCCGTATTGCCGACTCGCCTTTTCGTACTTCTCATCTGCCGTATTACGGGTGGTGACTAAAAAATCGATACGTTTCTCAGCATAATATGCTGCCCCACTTGAGGCATACATATGCTTATTGAATTGTTCAATGAGCTTGGTAAAAGCTTGGGTTTCTTCTGGCTTATTTCTGTCTGCCATGGGCTCAATTTGAGTGTCATAAAGTTTTTTTGCTTTACTGAGTTCATCTTTAGCGACGTTAAATTTATCGAGCCATTCTTCGGATTCTAAGTAAGGGCTGAAAAATTTCCATTCAGAATGACTTGGGAGATTATCAAAAGCTTCTTTTTGTGTTTTTATTAGGGCTTCATTATCCGTTAATCGTTTAGGCATGAGTTTAAATTCATGCATCAGGTTATCGGGAAGACCACTACAACCGCTAAGAAACGCAGTTAAAAAAACAATAAAGAAGAAACCGATGAAACGATTATTATTATATTTCAAAATTTCCTCCGTAATGGTTTCATGTTGAAGATTTATTTCACTGCAGAGGTTTGCAGTACTTCAAATAGATTACCTTTAATTTCATGACTTACAAACGCTTCTCGTTCAGGTCTGTCATCATCATCTTCATGCCATGTTTCAATGGTGAGATATGTATCTTTTGGTGAGGCAAATTCATATGCACGCATCGGAGTCCCTTCTTTAGAACCGCCTGCTTTCATGAAAAGTCCCGCCCAGGTATCATCTTCAACATAGAAGTATGTCGTACCATCAACAATCACTTCACCTTCTTCTTCTTCGGCAATTTCTTCTAGATCTCGGTGTTTAATGGATCGACCGTCATATTGAATATCACGTAATTGCACGATTGAATCGGTTTGACTGACTTCAAGTTCATCGTCATATTCCCATTCCACAAAGCACACCTTACCGGTATTCAATGAATACAGTTCAAGTTCCGTTACCCAGTAATCCTTCTTACGTTTTGAGAAGTCTTTCCACTTCACATCAAGATAAAGGTAAACATTTTGAACGAGCCATGTTTGATCATCCCAATCGACATAACCGCCTTTTTTAAGGTTTCGTATATCGAATGATTTTCTCTCAGCAACAGGTGCAGGATTTAAGCCGCGAATGGCTGTCAGCCTTTCTTGCACATTCATCATTTGCTATCTTCCTCTACATTAACGACTTCACCTTCAATGACATCATCGTTATCTTTATTACTAGTTCTTGCATCATGTAAACCTTCAGCTACCGGAGATAATTCTGCAGTCATATCGGCTAAACGCGCACTTGCTTCACGTGCTTTTAATGTACTATTAGCCATTGTTTCATTAGCTGTTTGTACCGCTTGCATTAACTGATCAAAGCCTTCTTCCATTTTTTCAAGAGCAATGACTGGGTTGTTATACATGTCTCCAACTTCTTGCGCGGCTTTGTTCACGGCAGTGGCATTTTGCGCCATCATATCGCCCAAGCCATCTTGGAAACTTTGTACCGCATTTTTAACCGTATCTTGTTTAGCAAGTGCCGCTTGAATACGTAAAGCATTGGTCATAACCATCGGGCCAACAGTAAGTGCGCTATCAATCTGCTCACTTAATAATTCGTTGGTCTGGACGGTTTGATCAATACTAATAAAGAACTGAACGGCCGCTTGCTCCATCGTGCGAAGATCACGAATACGTCGAGCGGCTTTATTTTTTACTGAAGCCAGTTTTGTTACCTCCTGGGTATCTGTTGCGTCGACTTCAGATTCAAGTTTTTCAACTTCTGTTATGAAATGTTCTCCGACATAGATATCAGATTGGACCTGTTTTTGCGCGCCCATGATTTCATCGTACTGGTGTTCAAGGTCAATACTGGTTTCGAGTAAATCATCTTTACCGGCACGTAATCCATCAAGAATTTGAGTCACATGATTTTGCATCGGTTGATATTTATGAATAAAACGCGATACCGCTTTACGTTTAAGTCCTTTCGGCATCCAGTTAAAGTACCAAGCGTTACTCAGTGAATGAGGATTAAGATCATCCATTGCAGTACGTAACTCAAGTAACTTTTCACCTGTTGGTGATTTACCATCCAGACCTTTTAATAAGGAATCAACACTTTTCGACATAAGATCATTAGCTGACCTCATGCTTTTTTGTGACCCCTCACCGATACCATCAATTGTACGCATTAATGCTGGGCCGGCTTTTTCTTTAACGTTCGCAATCAATGACAACGACTTATCTTTCATTGATGAAATATCTATATCTTTTGCCCATTTAGGGGCTTTTTTAGTATCACTCATGTCGACTCCCAATTACATTTTAAATCTGGTTTTTAAGAATTTAGCTTTGTTATTAAATTCATCCGTTTTATGCGATGAAAGTATGTCTTGTACTTCGGATAGCTCTGATTGCATTCCAGCAATACTTTCTTTTACTGAAGTAATGGTATCTTCAGCATGACGTTGAGCATCATCCATCGAAAGATATGGCCTTATAGATTTTTCCGGAAGGTACTCAGTTGCCATACGATTAATCACCCACGCCAATTCACCACCTGAAACTTCACTGTTCACTTTTGGTAGTACATCTATTAACTGATCAATAATCGACTCATACAGGGTACGAATTTCTTCTGGGATGATTTCTTTGCGCAATGCGATGTTTATATTAAGCAATGATTCAATACCGGTATCCGATGGACTTGCGGGTTCCGCTATTATTTCAGAAGGTTCTTCTGTTTGATTGAAATAATTTAGTACCATGTACACAACACTGGCGACAATCAAGCCAATGAGTATACCTACAATAGGACCAAATGCGGGGATTAAGATCCATGTAACGATAATGGCAATAACCGCAGTAATTATGCCAATAATATATGCGGGCATCTTTGTTTCATTATTATTCATACTTTATATATTTCCTGTAAATTATTTTAATGAGTTTATTACTCTCAATCATTTAATTTGGTCTTGTATGTAATTGCGATGATATTAGCAAGATATCAAACACAAATGGCAATGGGGATTAAACTGAAAAAATAGCAGTATTTTTATCTTGAGCTGGCTATGATAAACACCTTTATTATTATTATTTCTTCCCTGTTATTATATCTGTATATGATCATATTTTGACCACACATAGTCATTTCAATATTATTATTATCGTATTATGTATTACACAAATGAGTTGTATGCGTACCATAAACATTAAGTCTCACTTTAACCCCAATATATCGCCGTTACAAATAAAATTTCAAGTTAAATCAGTATCTTAGATTATACAATATTCTAAAAAAGATGAGGTATTAGTTACGTAAACCCCGTTACGTTAATATCCTGTTTAAGAATCCCGTTGTAGATTAAATCTCTCATGCGAATCTATTCGTATGAAAACTAACAACACAACCAACACCCTCCCCGACTGGCAGGCGGACTTTGATAAATGGATTGAAGCTGGCTGCGCTCCAAGTTCAAGGCGAGCATACGATAGAGATATCAAGTACTTCTTCGCTTGGCTATCAGAACATCTTTCCTTAAAACAAAGTTATCCTGTAACACCTGATGTGGTGATACAGTTTTGTTTATATCACTTGAGTGAAGACAGTCCACGACGATTAAAGGTAAGTACACTCAGACGTTACTTAGCAAGTGTCAGCGTCGGACATAAAGAAGCGGGGTTCGCCTCCCCTACTACCAATGACCAGGTGAAGTTACTTTTAAAACGAGCTAAGAGTGCGCGTATTGAACGTCCTCGACAGGTAGCGGCCATTACTCGCGACATTCTCGATAAGATGTTATTGACCTGTGATAACACGCTTATCGGTGTACGTGACAGAGCATTATTGCTTGTAGCATTTTGTTCAGGAGGGAGACGTAGAAGTGAAATTGCAAATCTTAAAATGAATGACATCACCAAAAAAAAAGACGGTTACATTATAACATTAGCTAAGAGCAAGACGGACCAAGGAGCCGTGGGGTTTAGTGTTAGCATTTCAGATGATTCGGCGTTAGCTTTAAAACAATGGTTACTTAAAAGTGGAATACGTGAAGGAAATATCTTTAGAGGGATTAAAGCCGACTTAACACTCTACCCTTCTATTACAGGAACGAGTATTTATAAAATCGTGAAGAAACGAATTAAGTTAATTGGCTTAGATGAAACGCTTTATGGAGCTCACTCGCTACGTGCAGGATTCATTACTGAATCGGTTAATAGCGGTAAAACGATTTATGAGACGATGCAATACAGTGGGCATCGTGATCCTGAAACAGCACAATCATATATACGGATAAAATAGAGCGGCAAATAGATATCATGAAAACTTATACATCAAGCTGAACTATCACAGGAAGGCAGCTTCTATCCTAAAGCTACCGTTTAACTACTACATTTTTAACGCCGCCATAAATTACCGCCATGGCTGACGAGAGCGAAGCGAGCTGTAGTTACGGCATCCAATTTCCTGGTCTTGTTAAATGATCTTGCTAAGTAGTTGTTTAAGTTTGAGCTCATTAGGTGAGCGAATTCGCTCCATATAATAAATCCCCCCTTATTCTCATGATTTCACTTTCACTTTACACATGATGCGCTGGTAGAATTTTAGTAGGGAGTCTCTTTGCATTAAACGTTTTTCCCAGCTTAAAAACTCTTCCATTTTGTTTTTAGGCATAATTTTGTGGTGTCGAATATTTCTAAGAGGATATAGGTAAAAATCTCCATGACTAATAGTAGGATAGTTATAGTGGCCATAATTTCCGCCAGAGCTTCCACCATACATTCCCCTTGGTCTGTATGTTTTAGCAATTAATTCACATATTTCTTGGCTGAGTTCACTACAGATTTTAAAATGGTCTAGCCATGCTCCTAATAGTTGTAAATACTTCTTGCTATCATAATGAGGTCTTTTCATCTCGTAATAATCAGCAGCTACTAATGCATATAGCAACCAACCGGTATCCTCTATCTGCTCCTTTAAATAATTATCTTTAGTGTTCGAGTAGCGAATAATGGCAACTCCAAGTATTGAAAATACCGATTGCTGCCAGTCACTCATGACACTTGATGATTTATAGAATTCCACATATATTTCTCTCAGATTTTCAAAAACAAGGATTGTTAAATCACGTTGACTGTCTTCTTGCTCGTTGAGCTGGCGAAATGCAGCCATTTCCTCGTTTTCAATAGCGTCATATTCCATGAAATGGGCAGGTAGACCTCGCAGTATCATATAGGCCATTTCAAATAATGCGGCTAAATAATAGCCTGATAAATATACTTCTTTTGATATAGCAGTCTTTCCAAGTTTGGTATTTGTTTCTATCAATTCTTTTGAATCTGATATTGCGGTTGCATAGTCCCTTCTGTTCTTTATCTCTCTGAATAAAGTGACAAAGAAAACTTCCTGAATACAGTATTTTTCTTCTTCTGTTTTAGTCAAAAAAGCGTTAATTGGGTCGTTGAGATTCATTGAAGGTGAAGGAGATATAGCCAAATACAACATCGTCATTTGAGATAGCAATTTTAGTGTTTCCTCAAATGGATCTTGATGTGTTCCAGTTAGTCTGCTGCGATTCTGTGATATGTATATGAGGGTTCTTATTAGCTTTATAAAGCACATCCCAGCTAGGTCTTCATGGTATGCGTCTGCCAATTTTGGCAGGCAAAGCGCATAGACTTTTTTAATTGTTTCTAGATAGGATAGAGTAATTGCATCAGAGTCACTATGATCAATAGATATGATAGCAAGCTCTGTCATTTGTATTATCGACTCATGCGCAGCAGTGCTTCTTGTTAATTCATGGGTGTTTTCAAAGCTCTGAAAAAGTAGTCCCATCCATAGCGAGGTGGAAAAATTATTAGAATGAGTTATCAATGGGGTAGAGAATTCCTCACTTTTAGGATAATTTCCAATGCAATAAGTGAGTTTGGATATACGTCCAATATGTTCAGTTAGATTTGAAATAAGGTACTGGTTTGGTGCTTTGGAAGCTGATTCGATTAGTGCAGCAAATTGATAATTTAGATATGTAAAAACATGATCTTCATGTCCAAAATATAGACTGCGGCATTCCGCATAGCCTTCCATAATCCGTTCGATGGAAGATAGACTGGCTACAAAAACATCATGTTGCCCCTCTATTATGGCTTTGTTTGCTACGCCTAGTAGTGCGCCTAGAGATTCTGTAGCGATGTTTGATCCAGTCTTAGGGGCACTCATGATCTGGTATCTATCTCGATCTCTGAAATCTAGTCCAAGATAATTTAATGGTAGCCAGAGGTAGCGTGAAGAAATTGATTTGTTATCAATTGGGGGTGGCATAGCCTTCTTGATTCGCATTGCGTCAGCTATGCCAACATATCTAATTGCAAGACTTTCCCTAAGACCAGTTTTTGCTAGCATGACTGAAATAAACAAGCCAAATAAAAGTAACCCTCCTGTGATTGGAAAAATATAGTCTTTAATGGAAATTGGGCAGCCGTAATAACTTAATGAATACGGAATTAATAAACCTAGCAGTGGGTATACTATTAGCACTTTAATAGCCTTATGACTAACCACTGTTTGTGCTACAACCCCAGAATATTTCCCAAGTACTTGTTGCATCATAAAGCTGAAAAGTGCAATCTGAGTGGCCAAAAGACCCGAGGCTAAAGTAATCAGCATGTTTATGGAGGATGAGTAACTTTCATCTTGCATAACCAACTTATCTACCCATCCCTCAGCACCTAGAGAATGTGCAGCCAGTAAAAAGGTTAGGACAAAGGTTAATGCTCCTAAGCTAATCCAATAATATTTTGCGAGATAGTCGGCATGCCAGTGTTTTAACCAGATAAATCTTATCCTCATAAATATTGATAAGAACTTGTTTATATACTCGGGGGTCCTTTTCTTATTCTCATGTAGAAAAATTAAAACAAAAGCAAGAAATAAAGTGACTAATGTAATAGTTGGAAAGTTTCCTTGAGATTGTCTATAGGAAACGACGGCATATAGGGTTAGCAAGAATGCTATAAATGATGTTATTAGTGAGGAAAGGTGGTGCGCTATTGTTTGGTAATTGCTTATTTTTAAGTTGTTGATTACATGTTTTGAATCTCTGACAGCCTCTCTTTCCATGGCTAGTTTGATGTTATCGAACATAATCATTCTTCCTCATAGTTATTGCTATCAATAGCAGTAAGGGATCTTTTGAATCTAATAAAATGATTAGCTGAAGTGTATGTTATGACAAGGAAATAAATAAAAAATAGAATCTTTGCTGCGGTCAAAGTGTCACCGGGCGTAAACGGTATCAAGCTGCTCTGGGAGAGTGTTAGAAAATAGAAGATTCCTGCTAAGAGAGCTGAAAACGCAGCAGCAAAAACTAAGTCTATCAATGAATATATAAAGACATTGAGGAACAGGTTCCTTCATATATAATTTTAGCTTCTCTATGTTCATCCAGTTTTTTTTCATGTTTTTTCCAGAAGACCTAAGACCTCATAGTAAAATAATCGGTTATGCATCATCAGGTGTATTGACTATAGTACTTTCAAGTGGATTGGCTTGAGCCATTGCCCGAAGAATTAACGGTGCTGATACACCAACATTTACAGCTATTATTGGATTTAAAATTGTATTTGAAGATATATACATATGAGCTAATCCACCGCCCAATATTGGTAAAATCATAAAAGGTACCCAGTAAAGCCAATCTTTTAAATCAGGCCTTTCAATTTTAGGGATTTTATGGAGCTCAGATAATTCCAAAAGCTTAATTGCAAAAGCTCCAAATACAGCGAACCAGACAGCCTGATTTAAACCTAATAGAAACTCTGTCATATTAGCCTCCACGATTCTTCATTGCTGATGATATTCTTTTAAGTACACCGCTTTTTTCCCTGTATTTTTTTCTTGAGGAAAAAAGCAGCTCTCCTCTTTTATTTCGAGAAGAAGATTTAACAAGGTCATCTCCGTGAGCATATATATATCCAGTTATCGATTCTCTATTTAATCCAGTTTCTTTTGAAATCCCTCGTACTGTACGCCAAGTATATTTTGAATTATCGAATGCCTGTTTTAATTTTTTATCATCTGATGACATATATTCTCCATAAATAAATAACAATTGAGTGTTAAAAAATGTAATTCTTATTCAACATTTAAGCATGAAAATTATTTCGCTAACCTCTTACAATTCTAAGCGTAATTTAATTTATCAGTAAACAAGAAATTCACCATGTAATGAATTAAAAAAATCAAGGTAAACCAGCACCTATCACATTTAAAAGAGTGTGTTATGTACTCTGGTTATTTAAACCCCAAATTAACATAACCGGGTTTACGTAACCAACTTAAATGAAAGTCGCTGTTATTTATGTTGTTTCACGCCGTTGGGGGGGGGAGGACGGTCAGTGCTTTGAGTATTTCAACTCATTATTCTTATAATTTATTGATTAACTATAGCAAATAAACCAATGAGGACAAGGCTTGATTCCGGCTAAGAGCGTACCGGAGTTATTCCCTCCCCCTAGCCCCCTCCCAAAAGGAGGGGGAATCTTAATATAGGAGAGGGAGAGAAGAATGATTTATTTTTTCAGGTTTGCGAAAGCTTGTGCCATGCTTCCACTCGCAGGAGCAGTATTCTTTTGTTTGTTTTGTTGACGTTGTTGTGTCTTTCGTGAGGCTTCTGCTGGTTTCGACTTTGATTGCTTCCTTTCAACCTCATCGGTCAAGCGCATGGATAATGCAATGCGGTTACGTTTAACATCTATGTCCATTACTTTGACTTTAACGACTTCACCGGTTTTAACCACTTCATGCGGATCTTTTACAAATTTATCCGCAATAACAGAGATATGGACTAATCCATCTTGATGCACACCGATATCTACAAAGGCACCAAAGTTTGTTACGTTTGTTATCACGCCTTCAAGAATCATCCCTTCTTTTAAGTCGCTGACTTTTTCAATCCCTTCTTTAAAGTTTGCGGTTTTAAATTCTGGTCGGGGATCACGTCCGGGTTTTTCCAGTTCTTTAATAATGTCGCGCACGGTCGGCTCACCAAAGCCTTCCATGGTGTAATCATTCGCTGCAAGTGATGATAGGAATGAACGATCACCGATCACTTTATTTATTTCGCAGTTGTTTTTTTCTAATATATTTTTTACTACCGGATATGCTTCGGGATGCACAGATGAGGCATCAAGCGGGTTATCGCCACCCGATATTTTTAAGAATCCCGCCGCCTGTTCAAATACTTTTGGCCCGAGTCGGGAAACGTTTAATATTTCCTGACGATTTTTAAAGGCACCATTTTGCTCGCGATATGAAACAATATTCTCCGCCATACTCTCGCTTAATCCCGCCACTTGTTTTAATAACGGTGCTGATGCCATATTTACATTAACACCAACTGCGTTTACGCAATCTTCTACGACGGCTTCAAGTTTTTTCGCTAAACGCTGTTGATTCACATCATGTTGATACTGACCGACACCAATCGCTTTTGGATCAATCTTCACTAACTCGGCTAAAGGATCTTGCAATCGACGTGCGATAGAAACTGATCCTCGAAAGGTCACATCTAAATCAGGAAATTCTTTTGCCGCTAATTCCGAAGCAGAATAAACCGAAGCGCCCGCTTCACTCACCACTAAACTGGTTAAGTGCAGCTCAGGGTGTTTTTTCATTAACTCATTGGTGAGTTTATCGGTTTCACGTGAGGCAGTACCATTACCAATTGCTACTAACTCAACACTGTGCTTTTTCGCTAAGGCAGCAAGCACGGCAATAGACTCATCCCATTTGTTTTTTGGTGCGTGCGGATAGATAACTGCCTGATCAACTAATTTACCCGTATCATTCACTACAACAACTTTCACACCGGTTCGTAATCCGGGATCTAAACCCAGGGTTGTACGCGCACCGGCAGGTGCAGCCAGTAATAAGTCACGCATGTTTTCACCAAAGACGCGAATCGCTTCATCTTCTGCTGATTCACGCAGGCGTAAGTTAAGCTCCGTTTCAAGTTGCATAGAAATTTTCACACGCCATGCCCAACGCGCACCTTCCAACAACCAGTTATCCGCCGCGCGTTGCTTTTGAGCAAAGCCAAAATGTGAGGCGACAATACTGTCACACAAGCCCATATCTAAAGGTGACTCAATATCATCTTGGCTGGGTACATGTAATTTAACCCGCAAAATACCTTCATTACGGGCACGGAATAAAGCAAGTGCACGATGAGACGGGATTTTATTTATTGCTTCTGAAAATTCGAAGTAGTCTTTAAATTTTGCACCCTTGTTTTCCTGACCTGCAATAACAGTTGCCGTTAGTTCACCTTTATTCCAACAGGTGTCACGTAATTCACCAACTAGATCTGCAGCTTCAGCAGCACGTTCCATTAAAATTTGTCGTGCGCCATCTAACACGGCTTCGCTATCAGCAAATCCAGCTTCGGCATTGATATAATTTTTTGCTTCTTCTTTAGGTGCAAGAGAAAAATCTTCAAGAATATTATCCAGTAAAGGTTCGATACCGGCTTCGCGTGCAATTTGTGCTTTGGTTCGACGCTTCGGTTTATAAGGTGCATACAAATCTTCAAGACGGGTTTTAGTATCGGCCGCCATAATGGATTTTTTTAAATCATCGGTTAACTTGCCTTGCTCAGAGATTGTTTTTAAAACGGTTGCACGTCGCTCTTCCAACTCACGTAAATACGTTAAACGCTCTTCCAAAGTTCGAAGCTGGGTATCATCTAACCCGCCTGTGACTTCTTTGCGGTAACGAGAGATAAAAGGAACGGTTGAGCCTTCATCTAACAGAGTAATAGTCGCTTCAACTTGTGAAAGTTTTACGCCAAGTTCATTGGCGATATTTTGTTCTATATTCATAGAAATAGGTACTTCTTCATAATAGTAAAAATAAAAAATGAACCACACGACTGCATGGACGCAGGAGGTAGGGCAACGCAGGAGCAGTTGCCGAGAGGGCACAGGGGTTCACAGAGGAAGATAAAATCATACTGTCATTCCCGCGTAGGTGGGAATCCAGAAATACAATGTATAAACTAAATGGATACCCGCCTGCGCGGGTATGACGAACTGTGTTTTATTCACTTAATTCTTCCCAGCGCTGATAAGCCGTTTCAAGTTCTTTTTCTATTTCGCTTAAACGCATTAACACTTTATCAACGTCTTTTTTATCTTGTTGATAAAAGTCTGCTTCTGCGATTTGTTTTTGAATTTGTTCTTGTTCTGTTTCTAAAGCTTCTATCTTTTGCGGCAAAGTATCAAGTTCAAACTGATCTTTATAACTAAGTTTAATTTTAGACTTTTCTTTTTTTACTTTTGTTGTTTTTTTAACTTCTGCTTTCGTTGTTTGCTTTCTTGACTGTCTTAACCAGTCTTCGTAACCACCGACATATTCATTAACAACACCATCACCTTCAAACGCAAGTGTGCTGGTGACAACATTATCGAGAAAAGTACGATCATGGCTTACCAGAATTAAGGTGCCATCGTAATTACATAATAACTCTTCGAGTAATTCTAATGTCTCAACATCCAAATCATTGGTCGGTTCATCCAAAACCAGTAAATTAGCCGGTTGAATAAATAAACGCGCAAGTAATAAACGATTACGTTCGCCACCGGATAAAGATTTCACCGGCGAACGCACACGTTCTGGTGGAAAAAGAAAATCCTGCAAGTAACTCATGACATGGCGTGATCGACCATTAATGGTAATGGTGTCACTACCAAAGTTCAGGTTGTCCGCCACCGTTTTTTCGGGATCTAACACTGCGCGCTGCTGATCAAAATAAGCCACTGTTAATTTAGTGCCTAAATGAACGGTTCCTGTATCCGGCTCTAACTCACCTAACAGCATTTTTAATAAAGTACTTTTACCCACACCATTGGGGCCTAAAATACCAATACGATCACCGCGCATAATTTTTGTTGTTAACGGTTTAATAATGGTTTTGCCCGCAAAGGATTTTGATATACCTTCGGCTTCAATAACAACCTTGCCAGATGATTCTCCACTCTCAACCTGTAAATTGACATTACCGACTTTATTAAGACGCTCTGAACGTTCTCGTCGCAATTGTTCCAAAGCACGAACACGACCTTCGTTGCGGGTACGCCGTGCTTTAATGCCTTGTCTGATCCAGACTTCTTCCTGTGCCAGTTTTTTATCGAACAGAGCATTTTGTTGTTCTTCGATAATTGCACGCTCTTCTTTATTCTTTATGTAGGTATCGTAATTACCTGGCCATGAAGTGATTTTACCGCGATCAAGTTCAACAATTCGAGTGGCTAAGTGACGTAAGAAAGTTCGATCATGGGTAATAAATAATACCGCACCATTAAAACCTAAAAGAAATTCTTCCATCCATTGAATAGCTTCAACATCAAGATGATTAGTCGGTTCATCAAGCAAAATAAGTTCGGGCTCAAGCACCAAAGCACGCGCCAGCATAACTCGGCGTTTATAGCCCCCTGATAGCTCACCCATCAAAGCATCTTCTGGTAATTCAAGTTTTGTTATTACCGTGGTTATACGTTGTTCAAGATTCCAGCCATCATTGGCATCAATATCATCCTGTAAACGGGCTAATTTTTTATTTATCGCATCCGAAAAATCGGTTTCCATTTCATGCAACACATGGTGGTAATCAGCTATCACTTTACCCATACGATCCAGACCACCGGCAACCACATCATAAACACTTAAATCATCAAGTTGTGGAACCTCCTGAGAAAGGCAGGCAATACGTAAATCCGGCTTTTTCCACAGGCCGCCCTCGTCTAATTCAGCTACACCTTCCATGACACGCATTAATGTCGATTTACCAGCGCCGTTTCGCCCCACCAGGCAGACTCGTTCACCCGCATCAATTTGCAAGTCAACTTTATCTAACAGGGGGACGTGCCCGTATGCCAAACAGGCAGATTCTAATTTAATTAAAGCCATATAATGAGAGGTTTTACCGCGAATTTAAAGGATCACTAGTCTACTATATTTAGAGTAATAAAATCTTTCATTTTTATGCGGTTATGCGATATCGTTACCACCTGAATTTTACTGCTACGGAGCCTGTTATGAAGAAAACCAAAATATTAATGCTTGTTCTTTTATCAAGTATGTCTTTATTAATGGCCGCCTGTTCAGATGACAATAAAGACCAAACGAATAAAAACAAAGGTGACCATGTTTGGAAACAGCAAACTGACACATTAAAGTCAGCAAAAGAAATGTCTGAAAAAATGCAACAAAGCATGGATCAAATGCAACAAAATATTGACGAAAATAATTAAAATATTTTATATGGGACGTTATAGACCACCTCAACCAAAATCCTCACCGTATATTACCGCTGAAGGTTATGCCAAACTGGATGCAGAACTTAAAGCTATCTGGAAACGGCGTGCAATTGTTGTAAAAATACTCGCCGCAGCGGCAGCGGAAGGCGACCGCTCAGAAAATGCTGAATATATTTATCGGAAAAAAGAATTGCGTGAAATAGATTATCGCATTCGATACCTGCAAAAACGGTTGCCCGATTTAAAAATAGTTGATCATCCTCCCAGCAACCCGCAACAAGTATTTTTTGCCGCATGGGTTACGCTTGAAAACGATCAAGGAGAGGAAAAAACCTATCGAATTGTTGGTCCCGATGAATTTGATGCTAAAAAAGGCTGGATTAGCATGGATTCTCCGGTAGCAAAAGCCCTGCTGAAAAAACATATCGAAGATGAAGTAAAAGTTAAAACGCCGAATGGCATAGAAAATTATTACATTAGTAATGTTTATTATAATACAGACTGAAAAATATTATATTTAATTATTATTTTGCCTGTTTTTAACCACATGTTCATATTAAGCCAAAATTAAAGGCAATTGATAAACGCGACTGCTTACTCTCATTTCTCGAAACTTCATGCAAGGTATTCGGGGAGAAAAAAACAAATATCCCTTCTTCTGCTTTAATGATCGTTTGTTTATTATTATCAGTAATAATTAAATCTCCTGAATTATCAGGCACTTTAATATAATAAACACAGGATAAAACCTCATCGTCATCATCATGTGTATGCGCTGTTGTTATGTCACCCGCCGCCATCGCATTTAACCAAAAACCAAAAACAAGTTTTTCTTTCTTTACGTTTAATATATTCGCAGCATTTTCCAATGCAGTATTAATAATTATATCCAGTTCAGCTATTTTATTTTTTTCAAGATAGAGATTCTCATAACGGCCATTAAATAAATGCGTTTTCTCTTTAAAATCATCATCTGATAATAATTCAAATTTCTGCAACACCTTTTTATTAATATCAAAACAAGGCTGGCTAAAAACACGTGTATATAGATTCATGTTAAAAATAACCTGATATCATCAATAAATATACTCAATTTTTGATAATCACCTGTATCTCGATAGCGCATATTTTTTTCCTTATTTTATTTTAATTTACGAACATGAAAATCAAGTTTTTTGCTTTTTTTAAGTTCATCGATTGCATTAATATGCTGCCGTAATATTTGACTAGTTGCCTGTTTTTTTAAAAATGCACCAACAGCATTATCATAATGCGTTAAGGTGAATTGAAATGATGAAACAAATAAAGCTGATATTTTTTTATATGATATCGCCGCGCAATTTTTTAAATCATTACGACTAATAAAATTCATCACCAAAATACCTTCCGGACTTAAATGAGTATTCAGTTTTTCAAGCCAGAGTTTATTTGCTTTAACCGCACGAAGTGGCTCACCGTCCTGCTCGCCAAATAAATCATCAATTATCATATCAAAAGGAGGACCTGAATAATTATCCAGCCACTTTACTGCATCTGCCTGCACCAACTTGGCGAGTTTTTTTGTTATTCCAAAATAACGTTTTGCCAGCATAATATGCACGGGGTTTAACTCAACCCCGATTATTTCAGCCGGTTTAATATAACGTTGCAATAAATGAATGACCGCACCACCCCCAACACCTAACACTAATACACGTTGCAGCGTATTTTCAGGGTAAAACAAAGCAGGCAACATCAAAACATCCCAAACACCACCGGTTACTGCATGAGCAGAATTAAACTGGCTATGAAAAACGCCATCGGTATATAAGCGCAACGTCTGACCAGCAGTGCGTATTTCATAATGAGTATTTTTTATTGTTTTTTGCCATAAGATGGCCATATTTTGCTACCATAATTATTATACAAATCTATTATTTCAATTTTACACTTTAATATCAAAACTTAAGTAGTAGCGTAAAAATACTGATTCATAATATAACTTTAACCATATGGAAATTGATATGGTACCGCGAGCATTAACTGTATGTTGTTAAGAACTTTTTTCATTGCAATGAGCTTACTTATCACCGCTCTATCGCCACCTGCACTGTATGCAACAGAAATAGCTCCTGCCCTGCAGAGTATTAGCAATGAAATGCGTGCGCTGTTAACCGTGCCGGTAAGTAAAAAATTTAAATCTGAGCTGGATAAACAATACTTGCTTGAGTTTTATAAACCACGTGAATTTAATCCAGGTTGGGTTGATCTCAATGGTCCCTTGCCAAGAGCAGAAGTTCTCAGGCAAGTACTACAAATAGCTGATCAGGATGGGTTAGTCGTTAAGGCTTACCATCCTGATTTAATTTTATCACTCTGGAATGAACGATCACCCACGTTATTAGCTCGATTGGAATTGTTATTATCGGATGCTTTTTTTCGCTATAGCGTGCATTTACGTGCAGGACAATATCAGGAAAATGATTTTCATTGGGATATTGAACCACCCATAGTCGATCCGGTTGCCGAACTACGGCACTTACTTAGCGTGAATAGTTTTCAGGCAGCCCTGCATGATTTTATTCCTAAACATCCAGGCTACCTGCGTTTACGGGCGGCATTAAAAACCTACCGAAAAATAGTGCAAAAAGGAGGATGGCCGATAATTCCTTCCGGACCATTTTTAAAACCTGGTGGTTGGCATAAGCAGGTTGCGCTCTTGCGCCAGCGATTGATGGCAGAGGGTGATCTTGAACTAGGTCCATTAAAAAATGTGCACTTTTTTGATAATACCGTTAAGTTTGCCGTTGAGCGTTTCCAGGTTCGCCACGGCCTTAAAATGGATGGCATTGTTGGCCCCGATACCCGTGCGGCAATGAATGTAGCCGTTAATAAGCGCATTAAACAAATCCAGTTCAACATGGAACGCTGGCGCTGGTTACCAAAGCGACTTGGTCAGCGCTATATCATGGTGAACACGGCGGGTTTTAATCTCAGTGTTGTTGAGAATGGAGACGTTCAACTTGCCATGGGTATCATCACAGGTACTCCTGAGAGACCCAGCCCTGTAATCAGTAGTAAATTACATACTATTGTGATTAATCCATACTGGACATTACCACCGACAATAATTTTTGAGGATATGCTTCCCCGACAACAGCGTGATCCGACGTTTTTCGAGTCAAAGAAAATCCGTGTATTTAGTAACGGTAAAGAACTCGATTCGACCAGGATTGACTGGTCAAAGGTCAAAAAGGGCCACTTTCCATATATTCTACGGCAGGACCCAGGGCCTAAAAACTCACTGGGACGTATTAAGTTCTTGTTTAGTAACGTTTATTCTGTTGCGCTTCATGACACCCCGAGTAAGCGACTGTTTAACCAGAATAGTCGCGCTTTAAGCTCAGGTTGTATCCGTGTGAAGAGGCCCATTCAACTAGCAAGCTATTTATTAGGTGAGGAAAATGACTGGACAGAAGAGAAAATCCGGGCGGCTATTAAGTCAGATGAATATTTGAAGCTCCCCATACCTGAAACAATACCCATCTACCTGGTATATATGACGAGCTGGGTGGAAGAAAACATGGGAGTGCATTTTCGACCTGATATTTATAACCGCGACCCAAAAGGGGCAGAGTGTAATTAATTGAACGGAAATTAATTAATACTGTCCTATACTTAGAATATATAGGGTTGAAATTGTTCAATATGCTCCTATTAATAGGGGAATAACTGTTCAGAATTGGTTGAAACTTTTACTTAGGTGGAGAGTATGACTACACGACGTGACTTTTTAAAATTAGCAACAGGTAGTGCCATAATGACGATGGCACCAGCGGCTTTTGCACGTACGATCCTGCTCGAACCGAAAGAAGGGGAGCGGATTTTACGTTTTCAGAATATTCATACAGGTGAAAAATTATCGGCAACCTATTGGGCGGATGGTAATTATATTGCTGATGAAATTGCCGCAATTGATCACGTATTACGCGATCATCGTAGTAAAGAAGTGATGCCAATGGATCGTAATCTTTATGATTTACTCTATACCTTACAGCAACAAGTAGAGAAACCCGGAACCTTCCAGGTGATATCAGGTTATCGTTCACCGAAAAGTAATGCCAAATTACGAAGTGGCAGTAAGGGTGTTGCTAAACGTAGCCTGCATATGCGGGGTAAGGCAATCGATATTCGTCTACCGGGAGTTGAACTTAAACATTTGCGTCAGGCTGCCCTGAACATGCGTGCAGGTGGGGTAGGTTATTATCCAAAATCCAATTTCATTCATGTTGATACTGGACGGCCACGTTTCTGGTAAACGTTAAGGGTTAATTTCATCAAGTTCATGCACTAAGTCATAAAGCTTATCGAAAATCAGGGTTAGGACACAATTTGCACTAATAATAGAAAATTAGAGCCTGCTTATGTCAAATACTACTTTATAATGTGACTTTACCGATATGGGGAAAGAGATTGGAAGCATAAACTGAACAATTAATAGCCTAATACATCACCAATCAGCCAAATATTGCAAAAGCAATTTATAAACATGGAACCATAAAGTGAGCTAAAGAAGAAAGTGGAAGCATTAATTGAGTTAAGTTATTTAAAGATAACCAAACATAAACTATATCTTTATTACTGAGTAGTGTAAGGATTGTCAGAAAGTAAATATGCCATCATAGCTTGCTTTTTATCATTATTTTCAAGCCAAATTCGTATCTCTTTCAATTTAGTGTAATCAGACTCACCAAATTCTTCTAGATACATTGCTTCCAAGGTTTCCTTTGCTTGATCAGATTTAACATTTCTTTGCCATGGTTCCGTAAAGATCTGATTGAGTTGACGTGACAGCCCTTCTTCTTTAATTAACTCCCACTCACCTTTATCTAGCCATATAGCAGATAACGAAGGACTTAGATCTAAACGATGCGTCGACTTATTTGATATTCGGTATTTCAACATGATTTGCCCAGTTATCGGACATAACATTGCATTTTTTGTATCGTGGTCATCCCTCTCGAATGAAGTTTCAGAAATCAGCACTGATTTTCCTTTACCTAACCAATGTAAGTAATCAGTAAGATAAAACCAATTTCCTCCACAGTTGTTACAAGTATTGCAGCGGAATAAATCATCAATAAAGGAAGGTTTTAGCTTTCCTTGTTTACAGCTTGGACAGTTCATTGACATAACACAACCTATAAAAAGAAAAGAGTCCTATCAAAGATAGGACTCTAACTTAAATGAAGCTTAACTCTTTGGATTTTCTGATGGGGTAAACGGTTTAGTTAAACCATTGATATCACCCGCATCTAAACCAACCTCTTTAAGTAAACTATCTATTAATGGTGCTTGTCCTCTATATCGCAAGGCACTATTAACAACCTGATCTGCAAGGTTGCCATTACCATTTGAACTACCACCATCTCCAGCAGCTCCGGCAACAGCACCATTTAAACCTTCAATTTGAATGATTTTAATATCATCAATCTGTTCCATTGGTTTAACGCTTTCACTAACAATATTCGCTAATTCATTCAATAATTTCACACGAACTTCTAAATCGATCTGTTCATTATTAAGAATGTTTCGAGCCTCGTTAATCGCACGTTTACCTTCTGCTTCAACAGCGAAACGTTTTTCATCAGCTTCGGCTCGTAGCTTAGTTGCTTCAGCATCACCTTGAGCTTCAATACGTTGTTTATCTGATTCTGCATTAGCAAGAATAGTGACCGCTTCAGCTTGATCTTCTGCCGCCATTTTTTCTGCTTCCGCAGCAACAGTAATCGAGATGGCTTGTTTTTCAGCTTCTTCACGCGCTTTAACAAGTTCGATATCCTTTTCACGTTCTGCAATTGCTGTTTCTTTTACTGTTTGTACTTGTTCTGACTCCTTCACTGCTATTTGTCTCGCAGCATCAGCTTCAGCTTGAGCATGAGATTTCTCTTTAGATTTTTCAGCAACGGCAATGGACTTATCTTGATCTGCAATTTCAATCGCTTTGCCACGATCAATATCCGCTGTTTCAATGGCCTTCTCACGTTGAATATCTTTTTCTCTAATTAAACGTTCCTTTTCAATACGCTCTGATTCAATTTCACGTTCCGCTAAAATTTGCGCCATATCAACATCTTTTTTCGCTGCAATCTCTGCTTCTTGAGCTTCTCTATTTTTTTCTGCACGTTCTCTTGCAATTTCCGCAGCTTGAGAAGCTCGGCGAACTTCAACTTCACGTTCTTGTGCTAAACGTGCATATTCATCTTCACGTTGAATTTCAAGTTTTTGTCTTTGAGCTTCCAGATCTTTATTTGCAATCTCAACATTGGTTTCTTGTTCTATATCGTTACGAATTTTACGACGGAGTTCAATTTCTTTAGTTAATAAAGTTAAACCCTCGGCATCAAATGCATTATCTGGATTGAAAAACTCTTTACTCGTTTGATCTAATCCTGTTAAAGAAACAGTTTCAAGTTCAAGACCATTTTTCAATAAATCTTCAGATACAACCTGTTGTACTTTTTGTACAAAATCAACACGCTTTTCATGCAGTTCGGTCATTGCCATTTCTGCTGCAACAGCACGTAATGAATCAACAAACTTACCTTCAACCAATTGTTTGAGTTCGGTTGGATTCATTGTTTTCAAACCAAGTGTTTGTGCAGCAAAAGCAATCGAATCTGCCTCTGGTTTGACGCGAACATAAAATTCAGCGATAACGTCTACACGCATACGATCACGTGTGATAAGTGCCTGCTCGTTTGCACGGCGCACTTCAAGACGCAAGGTATTCATATTGACAGGAATAATTTCATGTAACACGGGAAAGACTAAAGCGCCGCCATTCATAATAACTTTTTGCCCTCCAAAACCTGTTCGAACAAAAGATACTTCTTTTGAAGCACGTTGATAAAGACGCGCAAAGATCATCCCAATGACCAATATGGCAACTAGAATTATTCCTGATATGGTTAAAATGTTTGTTATATCTATATAATACATCTCGCTACTCCTAGTAAATTTGTTGTCCTTTATTCTTTCGAATCAACAAGATTTTGGTTTTCATTTTTGATCACTTTAAAAACGTGACCTGCTTTTTTTATAACCAAGACGGGGGTAGTCTTGTCGAACTCATCATTAGCATTATCCGGTTCAACCATAATGTAATGTGCCGTGCCATATTGATCTTTTAATTTTGCTTCTGCAGGGCTACCTACTTTTGCAGTTCCTAATGTAATATTAGCGATACGACCAATAAAACTATCCTGCGATACAGCTTCCGTCTCGTCCTTAGGCATAATAAAACCTATTGCTCCGCCTAATACGCGCACGATCGGTAACGTTAAAAAAACAGCGGGAATGCTAGCAATATAACCAGGCCAGAGAAATCCCATTGTATTTTGTGTGAACGACTGAATACCTAATCCAATCAGCCCAAACCCAGTTAAAAAAATGACTAACAATATAAGTACTGGTACCTTACCAAAACGTAGCCAAGCTAAAAGTCGTGAAAGAGCATGAGGAGAATGCGCTTCAACATCCAATTCCATGTCAAACTCAAAATCAGGCAAAAGTGAGTCCAGCACTCCAGAAAGAGCAAAACCAAATATAGCGGTTATGCCTTCTAAAAGAGCAATACCCATCATCAACACTAGTGCAACACTAAATGCCAAATTTTGAGGAGCTGATATAAACTCAAGCATTGTGCTTATCCTTTCATTTTGCTTTTAATACTTTGCAGACGCTCATTTACACGGTTCTTATGCGCCATCTCTTGTAGTTCAGCAACTTGTGCGGCTGTTTTTGCATCTGTGCTGCGTTGCACAGAAGCCAGACCTGTTGCTTTTTCAAGCACGCGATCAAAAGCAGACTCCGCTTTCTCAATTTTTGCATTTACACTTTCTTTTGTACTTGCACTTGTCACTGGCCCATTACCACTAACGGCTGCGGCTTCTTTAGTTGATTCGCGATAGAGATCTAACTCACCTTTCATTTCGCGTTTTTTAGCTTGCAAGGCAAGTATATAACTTTCGAGTTCTTTTTCTTTAACACTACACTCTGAAATATTATTTTCCAAAATTGGAATTTGAACTTCAATATCCAATTGTTTGGAAACAGCTGCTTCAGCTAAATCATCACGATCTTTTTTAATTGCCAATTCAATATTTTCAGACAACTCTTCATACTTATTATTTTCTTCCATTAAACGTGTATTCGACATATGTTTATTTGCCACAACACGTCCTAACTCAGTGCGAACTTCGTCAATCACTCCATCAATCTCACGAATAGCTTCTTCCATGACAATCTCTGGTGCTGCATTTTCAACGGCATCAACTAGGGCATTAAAGCTACCACTGATTAAACGACCAACACGTCCTGATAATGTCTCTTTCATTTTTCTACTCCTTTAATAAAATTCTTTTCAATTACTTCTGAATCACGTTCACTAAATTTATTACTCCCGCCATACGTTTTGATACAGCATCCGTTTGGTAACACGGGCATGTATCGGTAATAGCCATTTGCAACACAGACTGAATTAAGCGAAAACTTCGATCAGTAATTCCTTCTTCCAGATATTTTAAATTTTCCACACTTCCTGTTTGTTGTAACTCTGCTCCTGTCGCCGTTAAAAATGCCATCATGTCCGGCAACCACTCTGTTAAGCGAGACAGCAATTCAGAATGAATCTGATGCTCTAATTCAAGTTCTCTCGTTACGCTAACAACGCGGTTTAATAAATCTTGATACATCATCAAACTGTTACGATAGTCTTGCATACCATCATGACGCTTACGTGTTTCCGCAATAATAACGCGAAGTTTTTCACTTGGTGTATTCGCCCCCTGAATAGTTATACCCGATAAAAATTCAGCATCTTCCTGTGAAATGCGAGTACTCAAAGATACCGTCTTTGTACCACCTCGCAGGCTTCTTTTTATCGCGTCAGTGCTTTCTGACGCTGATTTATTTCGATCTTTTAAATCGCTCGTATTGCGTGACTGTGTTGTCATGGTATTACCCTGATACATACAAATGCCGTTAACTGAATACAATTGTATACAATAAAACAATCTTTGTAAACAAAATGCGACTAAAACCACATAACTCTTTGATTTTTATATGATACTTATTCAAAAATCAATGTAAGAATCATTTTTACTTACATTTTTCTTTATATAGTTTTATTAAATGTAAGCAAGTGGTACTTTCCAATGAGGGATAGAAGCTAAGGTGCAAATAAGCGCATTCTGATATGGTTTTTAATGATAATTCCTGATAAAATTAGTCAACTTTACACACATATTCTAATTTTTAAGGTACAAACAATGGAAGCAGTAGTAGACGGTAAAACAATTGAACTATCAGAAGCAGGCTGGTTATTAAACCTGGATGACTGGAGTGAAGAGCTGGCTAAGCAAATCGCTGTCACTGAAAATATTGGTGATCTTAGTGAAGAGCATTGGAATATCATCAATCTTGCACGTGAATATTTTGTTGATAATGGCACCGTTTGTGAACCTCGTAAGTTCTCTAAAATGATGCAAAAAAAATATGACAAAGATCATTCAAGTCAAAAATACATTTATTCTTTATTCCCAACAGGTTTGATTAAATGCGCAAACAAAGTTGCCGGTTTACCTCGCCCTAAAGGCTGTAGCTAAGCATAAGTCTGCATAAACCAGTAATATTCAAAAAAGGAACGCAAATGCGTTCCTTTTTTTATGCCTGATATTTTCTTTAGTCGATATTTTTTTTATACTCAAGGTTCAAAATCTCACGAGAGAGTTATTATGACCGACATTCCTTCGCAAGAAGAACAAATCCGCCAGTCTCACGCTATCCTTATTCATCAGGTTGTACACGCCTGTCAGAATGATACCGCCAGGCAACAACTCAAGCCCATGTTAGACATGGCAACGCAACAGAACTGGCACGAACTGGTTACCGCCATTAATAAAATTGTTGTGGGTCAACGTGGCGAAGATTTACTTAACAATTTAGATGATGAAGATAAAGTGATAGTCAAAAGTATTTTGCTTGGGCTGCAAAACCCGGCAAGTTTACCCGAAGTGCAGCAACAAGCTGATCCCACCATGGCTGCTCCAGGACTTGCCAGCATGATTAATGCGGCTTGTCGCGGCGATGCAGCAGCATTACAAGCTGCATCATTAATGGCAGATCAAATGACCAATACCCAGGGAGATATGCGTCAATTAGGTGGCATTATGAAACGACTGATTGATGGCGAACGCGATGCAGATGTTTTAACGAAAAAAATGACAGAAAATGGTAAACAACTTATTATGCAGTTGTTGGATGAACTTGGTAAGCTTAGCAGCCATTAAATGTATTTGTTTATAAACTAAATATTCGGAGCGCGAAATGAAATATATTAAACTATTAAGTCTAATTCCTTTGATATTCCTATTATCCAATAGTGTTCAGGCAGAAGAACCACTCACTATTTCAATTAAACGTATGAAACTGGAAACGGCATTACGCATAGCCCAAGCTGCGATCACTCAATGTCGAAAAGAAGGTGTACAGATTGCGGTAACGGTTGTTGATCGTAGTGGCCATGCCCAGGTAATGCTACGTGATGTGTTGGCAATGGATATTACTTTGGAAATCAGTAAACAAAAAGCACATACGGCAATGGCTTTTAATGCGGCCTTATCGACAATGGAAGACCGTTTTACCAAACCATTCCAGGTTGCAAAACTTGATGGTTTGATTATTAGCGCTGGTGGTATTCCTATTAACATCGGTGGTTCAATTCTGGGCGGGATTGGCGTAAGTGGTGCACCTTCAGGAAAAACGGATGAGAAATGTGCAAAAGCAGGTTTAGCTGCTGTCAGTGAAGATTTGGAAATGGAATAGGTTTATTATTTACCTAGAAACTTAACGATTATTTTAACCACTTCGTTTGAAACTAAAAGTAAAAAATGACTACGCGGTACCTCATGACTCTCATTAGCTCTTTCTAACTGTGTTTCATGCAGGTTCACCGTGCCATCATTTGGCACCTGCAATGCACTGTTAGCTAAGAGATAACCTATGCCAATACCTTTAATGCCGGCAACTACGCAAATTTCTCTTTTATAACTCCAGTTTGGAGCATCACCCAACAACCCTTTAATAATGGATTTGCCTAATATATATTTCAGGTATTTTTTTTGACTTAAATAAGCTGCGACAGCACTACCATTAAGCGGTGTAGCAATCATAACAACTTTGCCTGTTTGTTTTATTTCATAGTGTTGGAATAAATGACTAACAACAATGCCACCCAAACTATGTGCAACAAAATGAATAACTGATTCATCAATTGTAGAAACAAATTGATATAACTTAGTCGCATTTTCTTCCACTGTTTTAAATAAACTGGAGTAATGGAACTGATAAACTTTGTACCCCTGACGCCATAACTTATACCGTATATAGAATAACTCCGGCCCCTTCATCCAAAGACCATGAATAAGAATAACGGCTTCTTTATTTTTCATTTAATCGTCTGCTCATCTGAATTAGTTGATAAACAATATTAATAAAAATCACTGCTGTCCCGTTAACTCGTCATTTCCGCGCAGGCGGGAATCTAAGTAGTATACCGATCAATAACTTACTGGATACCCGCCTACGCGGGTATGACGTTCTGAATTTCATGGTAACTATATTAACGAGACAGTAGTAAATAAAAATATAGCATTAAAAAAGGGAAACCGTCTTACCAGTTTCCCTTTTAATTTAACTCGAGTTTCGAGCTAAGTTATGAAGCAAGCTTTGCTTTAATCGCATCAATAACAGCATCACTTGAAGTTGCATCAATACTTATCAGGCTACCTTCTTTTTCGTAGAAGCCTGCTAATGGCGCAGTCATTTCATTATAAACATCTAAACGATTACTGATCGCTTCTTCAGTTTCATCTTCACGTTGTGTAACAGCACCACCACATTTATCACACTTGCCTTCTTCTTTTGGTGGGTTTGATTTAACATTATAAATTTCACCACAACCTTCACAAGTACGACGAGTTGTTAAGCGATCTAAAATAACTTCTTTAGCAACCTGGATATCAACAACCATGTCCAACTTTTCACCCATATCAGCTAACAATACTTTTAATGCTTCAGCTTGAGGAATCGTGCGAGGGAAACCATCTAATAAGTAACCTGCTTTACAATCATCTTCTTTCAAACGTTCACCCATGATGCCCATGATTAAATCATCAGATACCAGGTCACCCGCTTTCATTGCTGCCTGAGCCTGTTTACCAAGTTCTGTGCCGGCTGCAACTGCTGCACGTAAAATATCACCCGTTGAAATTTGTACCGAGCCATCCATTTTGGTCAGTAATTTCGCAACAGTACCTTTGCCTGCGCCCGGTGCGCCTAAAAGAATGAGTTTCATTGATATCCCCTTGATTGAATTGGTTTAGCGGCTTCAAATTAGCCATACAAAATAGAGCCGCATTTTGCCATTTTTGTGCACCAATAAACAATAGATTAGCTTGAGGGCTGCCAAGAAAACCTTAATATGTGTTGTATAGAGGTCGACTAAGCCAGAAACTGATCCAAAACAGCAGCAATACTTTCATAATCCTGATAACCCCGCGTTAAAACATGGAGCTGACTGTCGTGAATCAATATTAACGTCGGGAAGCCAGTCACACCCGCATTTCGAGCATGTTGAAAATGCTTTCGCGTATTATCCAGCAATTCTTCAGAATTAAATCGCAGGTTAAATTCCTTTGCCTCAATACCACAATCGACCGCTATTTGTTGCAAACAATCGAACTGAGTCACATCCTGATTTTTTGTGTAAAAAGCCGCCTGAATAGCGGTAAAGTATTCAAAGTTTTTTGTCGCATCAATCATACCTGCGGTGATAACCGCTCGACATGCGGGTTCGGTATTATAAATAAAGCCCGCCGGCATAACATTATCAAAGGAAAATTCCTGACCCGTTTGTTTTTTAACCTGGTGCCAATGATGTAAAACTTCTTCTCGGGATGAATCCGATAAAATATTTGCCTCACTGACCTGCAACCCTCCCATAACCAGGGCAATTTTTATGCGATCGGCGTAATTCTTCTTGATTCTGGAAATAATCGGCGAAAACCCCCAGCACCATGAGCACATCGGATCAGCAAAATACCAGAGAACGGGCTTATTATTGTTTTCCACCATAAATCCATTATTGTTACGTTAAATAAACAATAGCAATAAACTCTAAAGATTAGAATCAATGGATAAAAAAATTAAAAGGGCTTAAAAAACAAACCCCGCTTAATGCGGGGTTTGTTATAAACAAGACTTTAAAGCCTTACTTATTGAGGATTTACTTGTGTTGCTTGTGGACCTTTAGGACCGTCTTCTACTTCATAGCTTACAGCTTGACCTTCCGCTAAAGAACGAAAGCCGTCACCCTGAACAGCCGAAAAATGTACGAATACATCTGCGCTACCATCTTCAGGCGAAATAAAACCAAAACCTTTAGAATCGTTGAACCACTTTACAGTACCAGTTGCCATGTAAATTACCTTTATATTTTTTGTTAAAAGATTTAATTGCAATCTTTCATTAGTAAATTACAGAAGATAACCGAAAATGGACTACTGAAATAACTTAAGAATATGCAATATAACGTGTTAAGTTTAACCTGATAACATCCCAAAATACTACTTTTTAAAGCAAATTATAGTCCCCTCAAACATAACCATTTTATAATTATCTTATATAGGTAAGCGCGTTTTTACTCTCATCCACTGAAATGTGCTCTGTACCCTGTATTATCTAACTATATTCAACTAGGATTATATTCATAATTTATACAGTCGTTAAAGTGATAACAACATGGAATTAAATCGTTTTTTACCTTTTATAAAAAAAGGGCTTAACCCGTTACAATCCAATTTAATATTTAAGCTAAAAGAAAAATTTCCACGTTTAAGTTTTAGCTTAAGCGTATTAGCAGCCTCAATAGGTGTTTTATTTCTATTGATGTTCCCTTACCTGCTTTTAACGCTACCCTCTGCTCTCTATGATGCCGCTGCAACTGCAACAGACTTGCAAGGCTGGATTGATGCTATTATTTTGTTCTTTTTAATTATACTTGCAGGAGGTTTTAGCTGGGCTATATACAAACTAAAATTTTCGTTACCTACCGGGCTGGAAATTACTAAAGAAAAGTTTCCTCATTTATTAAAACTTATCGAAGAATTACAAGCTGAATTCAACCAGCCAAAAATTGATCGCATTATCTTACGTGATAAATACGAAATCTGCGTTCTCAAAACACCACGTTCACAAATGCCTTTTCTCAATACGCAGACACTGATTATTGGTTTACCCGTTTTACTCACAATGTCGCCACTGTATTTTCGTGCTTTATTAGCTCGCCGAATTGGGCAGCTCTCAACCCAACACACACCTGTCACAACACGACTTTATTTTTTAAGTGATATCTGGGCTCAATTTAATGTTAGTTGTAAACATTCAAAAAATGGCTTCACTAAAGCACTCGGTTATTTCTTTCAGGTTTATACCCCTTTTTATCAAACCCTGTTAATGCCTCTGCTACAAGAAGAAGAACTTGAAGCCGACAGTTATGGCATGGATTTAATTAATGATCGCGACATGGTGGAATGTTTGGTTTATGAAGACGTGGTAAGACAATTCCTAAAAAACAAATTCTGGCCCAAAATTTATCACATGGCCAAACGTTCAAAAACACCTGAATTTATGCCTTTTTCACAAATGACTAAAGTTGTGAAAGCAGGCATTACCGATGATGAAATTTCTGAAACCATTCAAGCTTCATTACGTGTTGAAGTAAATAATCCTGCCCCGATGCCCTCATTAACAAAGCGGCTTAACCATCTGGGACATGCCAATCCACTACCGCCTAAGCGCTTAAGTACAACGGCTGCAGAAGATTATTTAGGCAGTGCTTTAGAAAAAATCATTCCATTGTTTGATAAACGCTGGTTAACAAAAACCAAAGGGAAATGATAAAACCCCTCCCCCAAAATCCCTACCGTTTGTCTGGCATTTATCGCCCACTTATCCTATAAATAATGATTTAACACTAAATTTGCTCTATTATAATCGAACATTACAGCGTTGTTTTTCCGTTAAGTACAATGATACTGATAAATAAAATAACAATAATAATCAATCAGTTAGCTTCACACCCCCTTAAAATGCACATAAGTAACATTTTAAGAAGCTTAAGTATTTTCGGCACAAAGCGGTTTTTTGTCATTTAAAAGTTGGGGTTTATTCTATGAAGTTAGCTCACTCTGCATTTTCTGCAAAAATGTTTAAAATTTTAGTTTTATGCCTATTTACCGGCACAAATACTGTATGGGCAGAACATATTCACCAACATTCAGGCGCCCCTACATTTAGCGACCCAACTGTCTTGAGCGAAGTCTCAAAACAATGGATAAAAAAAGCGGTTACCCATGATGATACGCACTTAGATGCAGATTTAGTTGTGGCGCTTGGCCAGCAAAGTTATCCTCTTTTCAAAGACCTGATTAATGAATACGCAAAAAAGAACAAACTCAAGATTGTCATCAAACCCGGCACATGTGGAATTACTGCTGGACGCTTAAGAAAAAAATCAGTCGATGTAGGTGCTTACTGCTGCCCTCCCGGAAAATCCGATCGTTTACCCGGACTTGAATTTCATTCTCTCGGCATTTCGCCCATCGCGCTTATCGTTCACCCCGATAACCCTTTAACGAACCTTTCAAGCAAACAAGCAAAAGATATTTTTAACGGACAAACATCACGCTGGTCTCAGCTTAAAAATAGTAAAACAACTGATTTTCAACACCGGATTAAACCCGTTGCTCGCCTGCACTGCAAAGTCAGACCTGGACATTGGCGTGGTTTATTAAAAAATGAAGATCAATTTAGCCCACGTTTATTTG
>JAUWUS010000079.1 GCA_030617815.1 Gammaproteobacteria bacterium | reverse complement strand
GCTTGAATACTGCATCAATAATGGTCTAAAACACTTTGAACCCGGTGCTCAGGGCGAACATAAAATTGCACGCGGTTTTATGCCAACTAAAACATGGTCTGCACACTGGATTGCACATCCACAATTCAGTGAAAGCATTGCCAATTTTCTTAACCATGAAACAAAAGGCATGTTGCATTACATTGATGAACTCAATGAACATAGTCCATTTAAAAAAACATGACCGCACCTTACCTTTTAGACGAATTTAATAAAACCAGCTTCCCTGACGTAGAGTTAGCTTTACGTGAACCCGACGGTTTGTTGGCCGTAGGTGGAGACTTATCAATTGAACGTTTAATTGCGGCTTATCAACAAGGTATTTTTCCCTGGTACAGTGAAGGACAACCTGTTTTATGGTGGTCACCTGATCCCCGTATGGTATTAAAACCCGAAGATATTAAAGTGTCACGCAGCCTGGCGAAAACAATTCGCAAACAAGATTTTGAAATAACCTTTGATCAGGATTTTCGCAATGTTATAAGCGCCTGCTCTAAACCACGATTGGAAAAAGGCGTGCAACAAGGTGAAACATGGATTCTCGATGAAATGATCGAAGCCTATGTCAAATTACATGAAGCAGGATATGCTCATAGTGTTGAATGCTGGCAGGAAAATAAACTTGTTGGTGGTTTATACGGCCTAGCAATTGGTAAGGTGTTTTTTGGTGAATCAATGTTCTCCCGTGTTTCCGATGCCTCAAAAGTCGCCTTCGTTTTTCTTAGTCAGCAACTAGAACAATGGGGCTTCAAACTTATTGATTGCCAGGTTTATACTTCCCACCTGGAAAGTTTAGGTGCCAGCATGATACCGCGAAAACAGTTCCTAACATTATTGCAACAATATGCGATTAATGAAAACATAAAATGGAAAATAGAAAATGAGTGATGTCGATATTCCACCACTCGATGAAATTGGTTTTCGTATTACACCGGAACATGAGTGTAGTTACCTTGATGATCGTCAAGCGATCACTCTTTTTGTTGATCCAAACTATCCTGTCGTAATGCAGCAATACAGTGCTTTAGCAAAGCTCGGTTTTAGACGCAGTGGTAAAAACATTTATCGACCGCATTGCACAGATTGTGGTTTGTGTATTCCTGTGCGAGTACCCGTTGATGAATTTAAACCCAACCGCAGTCAACGTCGAAATAAAACCTTAAATAAAGATATTGTATTTAAGGTAAAAGACGCGGTGTTTAATCAGGAACATTACGATTTATATTGCCGCTACATGAAAGGCCGTCATTCCGGCGGCGGTATGGATAACGATGAACCTGATAGTTATGAAAACTTAATTAAAGCAGATTGGAGTACATCAAAACTTTTGGAATTTAAGTTAGAGAATAAATTAATAATGGTTGCCGTTATTGATTGTTTTGATGATGGTGTTTCTGCGGTTTACACCTTTTTTGATCCCGAATATTCAAATCGAGGGCTAGGTGTTTTTGGTGTTTTGTCTGAAATTGATTATGTTCAATCACTTCAATTGGATTGGTTATATCTTGGTTACTGGAACCCAAAGACAAATAAGATGTCATATAAATGTAATTACCAGCCAATGGAATTTTTTGATGGTCAGGAATGGCAATGGTTAGAAAAGCCAAAATTGAGTTAGATCAAGTAAAGACACTTTTTGCTACCAAGATCACATATATTTAACATATTTGTCACAAATATCAGCTATATTTATTAAAATGGGGAGAAAAACAGCCGATATAGTTATTAACACTGCTATATCCCAATTACCTAACAACCATCCTTAAGAGGATGACCGGAGGTTCGCCATGTTAAGCTTCCTTTATCATCTGGCTCATGACTTTGAGATAAATCATGGTTATCGATCAAACTTACTCTATATTTGCCCTCAGCATTTTGTCGCATTACGTCAGCAACTAGCTGAAATCCATGATTTAGACAAGTTAAAGCAGTTTCTAGGTATGGATATTGTGATATCAGAAGAAGCCACTCAACCGCATGTCGTTTGGCAACCGATTGAGTGGAAAAAAGATACCGCTTAAATTTAAAATTCCGGATTATTTTCACACTAAAGCAATCAGTCTTTGATGTTTTCGCCTGATTCAGGCATTATTGCGCCTGAATTTTAACCCATGGTATTTGAGATTTAGATGGCGAAAGAAGAACACATTGAAATGGAAGGCACTGTAATTGATACGATGCCTAATACGACCTTTAAAGTTGAACTTGAAAATGGTCATGTCGTTACTGCACACATTTCGGGAAAAATGCGTAAAAACTATATTCGTATTTTGACTGGAGATACCGTAACAGTTCAGCTGACTCCTTACGACCTTAGCAAAGGTAGAATCGTCTTCCGCGGTCGCTAATATACGGTTTATCTTTTTCGCTCCTGCGGCGTTAAAAGCAATCTCAAAATACTCATTTACTGCTCGTAAACTCCGTTTTTTCGATGGCTTTTGCCTTGCAGGAACAAAAAATCTTTCCCGTATATAATTTAAATTATTTTAAGCATTCAGTTTTGCAGGCAAATTCTTGCTCTGCACATCAAACACCAGTTCATCATTTCTCACTGTAACAGTGACATGACCACCTTTTGCCAGGTTGCCAAAGAGTAAATCTTCCGCAAGCGGTTTTTTCAATTGTTCCTGAATCACCCGTGTCATCGGACGTGCGCCCATCACAGGGTCATAACCTTTAATCGCCAGCCAGGTGCGGACTTCATCATCAAGAGAAAGCGTCACGCCCTTCTCTTCTAATTGATGTTCAAATTCAAAAATAAACTTGTCCACGACTTGCGCAATCATGTCCTGACCAAGCTGTTTGAACTGAATAATGCCATCCAGACGATTTCTGAATTCCGGTGAAAAGGCCTTTTTAATGGACTCCATACCATCTGAAGAATGATCTTGCTCCGCGAAGCCCATAGACGAGCGACTTAACAGCTCGGCACCGGCATTAGTGGTCATAATAATCGTAATATTACGGAAATCTGCTTTACGGCCGTTGTTGTCTGTTAATGTGCCGTGATCCATCACCTGAAGTAACAAGTTAAAGACTTCAGGGTGCGCTTTTTCTATCTCATCCAGCAATAAAACTGCATGAGGATGTTTGTTAATTTCTTCCGTTAGCAAACCGCCCTGATCAAAACCAACATAGCCCGGAGGTGCGCCAATTAAACGGGATACAGTATGCCGCTCCATGTATTCCGACATATCAAAGCGGATCAGTTCAATCCCCATAATACGGGCTAACTGACGCGTTACTTCTGTTTTACCCACGCCGGTAGGTCCGGCAAACAAGAAGGAACCCACTGGTTTATCTTCATTTCCCAAGCCGGCACGAGAGAGCTTAATGGCCGTTGCCAGGCTATCAATGGCTTCATCCTGACCGAAAATAACCAGCTTGAGGTTACGTTCAAGATTTTTCAGCGTATCCATATCATCGTTAGAAACGGTTTTTGGCGGAATACGCGCAATTTTAGCGACAATAGCCTCAACTTCCTTAATACCAATGGTTTTTTTGCGTTTCGAAGCCGACTGTAGCTGCTGAAAAGCCCCTGCTTCGTCGATCACATCAATCGCCTTATCCGGCAGATGACGGTCATTAATATAGCGTTCAGCTAACTCAGCGGCACCACGTAACGCGGGTTGGGTATATTTAACATTGTGATGTTGCTCAAAGCGGCTCTTTAAACCTTGTAAAATCTGGATACATTCTTCAACGGTAGGCTCAGGCACATCAATTTTCTGGAAACGACGGGCTAAAGCACGATCCTTTTCAAAAATGCCACGGTATTCCTGATACGTGGTTGAACCGATGCATTTCAACTCACCATTCGATAAAACAGGTTTTATCAGGTTTGAAGCATCCATCGCGCCACCAGACGCGGCTCCAGCACCAATAATGGTGTGGATTTCATCAATAAATAAAATAGCATCATCTTCTTTTTTCAGCTGAGACATCACGGCTTTAAAGCGCTTTTCAAAATCACCGCGATATTTTGTCCCTGCGAGCAAGGCGCCAAGATCCAGCGAATAAATAACAGCATCTTTAATAATATCCGGAACCTCTTTATCAACAATGCGTTTCGCCAGTCCTTCCGCTAATGCTGTTTTACCAACACCGGCTTCGCCAACAAACAACGGGTTATTTTTACGCCGGCGGCATAACACCTGAATAGTGCGTTCAATTTCATCTGCCCGGCCAATCAGTGGATCAATTTTTCCGGCTTCAGCCAACTCGTTCAGGTTGGTTGTATATTCTGTTAAAGGATTTTTAGTTGCCGCTTCTTTTTCATCATCACCTAACTCAATTTCTTCATCCATGTCTTCATCAGAGGACAACCGACTAATACCATGTGAAAGATAATTCACCACTTCCAGGCGATTAATATCCTGTTTTTTAAGGAAAAAAACAGCTTGAGATTCCTGTTCACTAAAAATAGCAACCAGTACATTCGCCGCAGACACTTCTTGCTTACCTGAAGACTGGACATGAAATACCGCACGTTGTAACACGCGCTGAAAACCCAGTGTAGGTTGAGTATCGCGATCATCATTGGGAGGCAATAAAGGAACGGTTTCCTGTAAAAAAGTATTAAGTTCCGTTTTTAAACCGGAAATATTTGCGCCACAGGCCAGTAAAATTTCGCGCGAAATATTATTATCAAGCAATGCTAATAATAAATGCTCAACCGTCATGAATTCATGGTTATTACCACGCGCTTCACGAAATGCCTGGTTCAGTGTTTGCTCGAGTTCTTTATCCAACATCTTATAGGGCCTTTACGTTCATGAATCTGTTTCCATTGTGCATAACAATGGATGCTGATTCTGTCTCGAATAATCGTTTACTAATTCAACTTTTGTTTCTGCTACATCTCGAGTATAGACGCCACAGACACCTTTGCCTTTGGTATGAACATTTAACATCACATTTGTGGCTTTTTCTCGTGGTAAATTAAAAAATGCCTCAAGAATGTGCACCACAAAGTCCATAGGCGTGTAATCATCGTTAAGAATAAGCACTTTATACATAGGTGGCTTCTTAAGCTTGGGTTTTGCCTCTTCAACCGCGATGCCATCATCGACCTCGTTATCCGGGATTTGTTGTATCTCTTTACTCATAAGTTAAATTCTAACTGATTAGACCTTTTTTTGTGATTGCCGTTTCAAAATGATGAATAAAATTTGTGCAGAATGTGAAAAATTGTCTATATTATATATCTGATGTTTCAATATGGTGAGTAGTTATTTCACTTTTACTGTGGATATTCACTCAACCCTCCATTGAAATGTATGGGATCAAATGATGTTTTTCAATGACACGGAGGCTAGAAAATAATGTCTATGGGTACGGTAAAGTGGTTTAGTAATAGTAAAGGTTATGGGTTTATTTCACCCACTGAAGGGGGCGAAGATATTTTTGCACATTTCTCGGTCATTACGATGGAAGGTTATAAAACACTGAAAAAAGGACAGGTCGTTGAGTATGAAGTAACGGCGGGTCCAAAAGGTCAACATGCAACCGAGATTAAATTAGGCGATATACCTGAACATGAAATAAGTAGCACTCAGCACTAACAATTTTTTAATCCAGATAAAAAAATACCTCGTCCAATGATTGGCCGAGGTTTTTTTATGCCTAACAACTTTGGTTTTTCTACATATGTTTTACAATCGCTTCACCAAAACCGGAACAACTCACCAGTTCAGCACCATCCATTAAACGTTCCAGATCATAGGTTACTGTTTTTGCTTTAATGGCAGCCGACATGCCTTTAACAATTAAATCAGCCGCTTCTGTCCAGCCTAAATGACGCAACATCATTTCCGCAGAAAGAATCAATGAACCGGGGTTCACCTGATCTTTGCCTGCGTATTTAGGTGCAGTGCCATGAGTTGCTTCAAACATACCAATCGTATCGGATAAATTTGCGCCGGGTGCGATACCAATACCGCCCACTTGAGCCGCTAACGCATCAGAAACATAATCACCATTGAGATTTAATGTTGCAATAACATCGTATTCTTCAGGACGTAATAAAATTTGTTGCAAGAAAGCATCGGCGATAACATCTTTAATAATGATTTCGTCACCTGTGTTCGGGTTTTTCATGGAACACCAGGGGCCACCATTAATTTCAGTTGCACCAAATTCATCTTTAGCTAAAGCATAACCCCATTCTTTAAATGCCCCTTCGGTAAACTTCATAATGTTACCTTTGTGTACCAGGGTCACTGAAGGTCGATTATTATCAATCGCATATTGAATCGCTTTACGCATTAAACGTTTTGTACCATCAGCCGAAACAGGTTTGATACCGATACCTGAAGTTTCAGGGAAACGAATTTTAGTCACACCCATTTCATCTTGTAAAAACTTGATAACTTTTTTTACTTCATCAGTTCCCGCCGCCCACTCAATTCCAGCATAAATATCTTCAGAGTTTTCACGGAAAATAACCATATCGGTTTTTTCAGGTTGTTTAACAGGACTAGGCGTTCCATCGTAATAACGTACTGGTCGTAAACAAACATAGAGATCCAGTTCCTGACGTAAAGTGACGTTTAAAGAACGAATACCACCGCCTACTGGTGTCGTTAATGGACCTTTAATGGCTACACTGAAATCACGAATCGCGTCCATGGTTTCATCAGACAACCAAACATCATCACCATAAATTTTTACTGATTTTTCACCGGCAAAAATTTCCATCCAGCTAATCGCGCGTTTACCTGCGTAAGCCTTTTCAACCGCAGCATCGACAACTTTGATCATCACAGGACTGACATCAACCCCAATACCATCACCCTCTATATAAGGAATAATAGGCTTATCCGGAACATTGAGTGAAAAGTCGTCGTTTAAAGTAATTTTTTCGCCAGCAGTGGGCACAGTAATTTTACTGTAGGACATTAAGTCTCTCCAATTCTTTAATACATTTCCACAAATGCTACGAAACCAGATAGCGGCGTTGAAAAAACGCTTCAAAATGCTCATTTACTAATCGTAAACTCCGCTTTTTCATCGTCTTTTCGCCTTGCTCTCTGATTTCTCGCTATCTGTGCAAACGTATCATTTAATTAATAAAATTTTGCCGCGGATTGTAGCATTTCGACTGGCTTTTTCGAAATCAATAAAACATCTTTTCTCGTTTAATGTAAAATCTATTTATGTCATTGATATTACTAAATAAACCTTACGGCGTGATCAGTCAGTTCAGCGAACATGAAAAGCATACCTCACTTGCAGAATTCATCACGGAAAAAGACTTTTACCCGGCAGGACGACTCGATCATGACAGCGAAGGTTTATTGATTCTCACTGACGAAGGCAAAATCCAACATTGTTTAAGCCATCCCAAACATAAGCAGCCCAAAACGTACTGGGTTCAGGTTGATGGCGAAATAACAGATGAGGCCTTAAATGAACTTAAAAAGGGTGTAATGTTAAAAGACGGGTTAACATTGCCGGCAAAAGCAAAAAAAATCGATGAGCCCGCACTGTGGCCACGAGATCCCCCTGTTCGTTACCGCGCAAATATTCCAACCTCATGGTGTGAATTAACCATTACCGAAGGTAAGAACCGTCAGGTTCGTCGCATGACAGCAGCGGTTGGCTTCCCTACTCTTCGTCTGATACGTTATTCAATTGGCGATTTTACAATAGATGGCTTATCACCCGGAGAATGGCGTAAAATCCCAACTCCACAACAACTCATACAGCAAGCAGATGCAATTAAATTATTGGGCACCTCACGTCACAGTCGCAGCCATCATTCACCGCGAAGGAAAATTTCTTCTGGTCGAAGAAAAGGACAACAATAAAATAGTCATAAATCAACCCGCCGGTCATTTAGAAAATAATGAATCGTTAGTTGATGCAGTGATTAGAGAAACCCTAGAAGAAACATGCTGGGAATTTGCACCCTCTTACATCAGCGGCATTTATCGCTGGATACATGATAATGGTGAAACATATTTGCGAATTTGTTTTGTCGGTGATGCTGTTAAAGAACACACAGCATTAAATTTAGATAACGAGATTGAGCGCACCCTTTGGTTAACGGAAAAAGAAATCAAAGAACAGAAAAATCTACGAAGCCCATTAGTTGTAAAATCTATAGATGACTATTTAGCTAAACAAATGTTTCCATTATCTTTAATTCAAGATATAAAATAAATAATATGAGTTTAAAACAAGATTCAAATATATTTGTAGGTATGTCAGGTGGTGTTGATTCATCTGTCGCAGCGTTGTTATTAAAACAACAAGGTTTTTCTGTGCATGGTCTTTTCATGAAAAACTGGGAAGGTGATGATAAAGAGGATTATTGTGCTGCAGAAGAAGATTTGAGTGATGCGCAAAAAGTTTGTAATACTTTAAACATCGATTTGCAAAGTGTTAATTTTTCCGACCAATATTGGGATCGTGTGTTTGAATATTTTTTACAGGAATATGCGGCCGGCAGAACACCTAACCCGGATATTCTTTGTAATAAAGAAATAAAATTTAAAGCTTTTCTGGATTATGCCATTTCACAAGGTGCTGAAAAAATTGCCACCGGGCATTATGCACGCATTCAATTTGAAGACGGTGTTTATAAACTCATTAAAGGTATCGACAACAACAAAGACCAAACGTATTTTTTATACACATTAGGGCAAGAACAACTTTCTAAAAGTCTCTTCCCTATTGGTGAACTGGAAAAACCGGAAGTCAGACGGCTGGCAGAAGAAAACAACCTTATCACCTTTGATAAAAAAGACAGTACCGGTATTTGTTTTATCGGTGAACGTGACTTTAAAGCATTTTTAAAGCGTTATTTGCCAGCACAACCTGGTGAAATGCAAACCCCCGAAGGCCAGGTTATCGGCAAACATGATGGTTTAATGTATTACACGCTCGGTCAACGTCAGGGTTTAGGTATTGGTGGTTTAAAAGATTTTAATGATACCCCCTGGTATGTTGCAGACAAGGATTTAGAAAATAACATTCTCATTGTCGTACAAGGCAACGATCACCCTCTTCTGCACCAAAAAGAATGTTCTGCAAATGATATGCACTGGGTTCAGGGCGACGCACCTTCTTTATCTTTTCGTTGCGCAGCTAAAACACGTTATCGCCAGCAAGATGCAGAATG
>JAUWUS010000100.1 GCA_030617815.1 Gammaproteobacteria bacterium | reverse complement strand
TACACGATAATCTTTTTCAGCTTTGTTCTTTTGCGCCTTTGCATGATAGTAAGCCGTCAAATCATCGAGATTTTTCCTAAGATGAGGAAGAAGTTGGGCTAATAGCTGCTTGTCATGCTTTTCCCAGAATTTAGCGCCCACTCCATATACTGTTATTAGGTCTGCCTTGGCTCGCAACAACTCTTTGGTATGACCACTTTGTTTGTATATATCGATCAATCTAACCATAAACAAAGGTGACTGCTTATGATTCGGAAACCACTCAACAAATTTAAAAAAAGTTTTCGTTGCATCGGCAATACGGCTCTGAGTTAAATACAAATCACCCAATCTTTCATAGATGTGAAACTCATACGTCCTTCTGCCATTTTGTTTAAAAAACTCACTAACCGAATCAACACCCTTAAGGTATGAGAATGAAAGGCTAACGATGCGCATGGTATCTTCCAGAAGTTCCAGCTCACTGCGTGAGAAATCTGACAAATCGCGACCATTGGCGAAGCTTCGGTCTAATACTGCAAAGTATGATTCAAGTGATCGTTTAGTATCACCCTGCTTAAATACAGACCAACCACGCTTAAACATCGCCCTCTCATAATACGGACTAACCTCACCGACACTCACAACATCCTGATATGCTTGTTCGGCCTGAACAAAGTCCTTAAATACAAATAATATTTCACCGCGGCGAAACTGAATCTCATCGCGATTGTTTTGATTCGGATATTTCTTTACCAGTTTTGTTAACGTAGAGAGTGTTTTTTCAAGATTACCGTCAAGCTCATAAGCACGCCCAAGCTGGTATAACACTTTGTCGTTACCCTTATATTCTGGATATAACTTCAATAGACGCTCATATTGATGTATGGCACTTCCCCGTTTTAATTCATCTAAAACCGCAATCTCCACTTCTGACTTTGGTTTGCTTGCGGAAGAAAGATCATCAGCTCCTTTTGCAATTTTCTCATTTTGACTTTCCAACTCAAGATCGGCAAGGCGTTGTAAAGCGATCGCTTTCAAAGCTTCATTATTAGTGCTGTTAGCTAAACTCTCGTAAGTTCGCCTAACATCTTCACGCGACATAGGTGGCAAAGCAGTTGGTTCAATTTTAGCAGCACGTGTTGCCAACATCTGAATAGTGGGATCTTCATCAATGGGGGCACGTGAACCACATGCAGAGAGTATTGTTGCCAATATCAGCACAGGTAAAATAGTCAATAAATTCCTGGCGGTCATTCTTGCTCATCTCCAGAAAACGAAATCTTCCCTGAATTAATAGCAAGATCCTGGATATGCGCTAAAGAAAACCTCGCCTGGTCAAGATAGTCCACAAGCCGTAAGCGTAATTTATCAAGCTCTAAATCAACCATCACCTGTAACTGAAGTTTCTGTTCATCAAAGGCCTGGTGTACTTCATTTCGCAACTGGGTAATACGTGTTTTCTGGTCCTGTATTTTATGACCAAAACCCTGAAAGCGTTTTGGGGCAAAATCACGTGAATTTTGCAATGATTGCTGTTGCGCGAGGGTAGACTCCAGAACCTCATCAAGGGAGTTAAGGCTTTTTGTTACCTGCCAGCGACGAATGGCATAGGTGCTATACACATCGTAAACAAGCACACCCTTCAAAAAATTATAGCGTCGTCGATATTCATCTGATTTTTCTTGCCCAAACCCTGGTCGACTTGATAAACGCCAGATTTTTTCTTCAGCTCTGGCAAGACGTTCAAAATGCTTTTGCTCTTTATCGGAAGCCAGAGCCATAAAATTATTATTAGCTTCAATACTTCTCAGTTCAGCCGCATAAATATCGCGAGTTGTCCTGACATCAATAACATGGTTTTTGGTTTGCTCGGGCGTTAATTTATTTAACTGTGCTTCGTAAGTTTTACGACGTAGATCAAGCATATAATCGAGAGCAGGTATTTCATTGCTCCAACGATCAAGCTTATTCTGCAAGAATTTCAAATCCCTGAGATTTTTAATCGCTTCATGAAAACCATGTCCCGCCATCATATTGGGTAAATACCTGGCTTCAGGTGTACTCGGCAGTAATTCTGCCTCCCAAAACCAGCCCATTTCATTTTGTGACGTTTGCGAAAGCAAATCTGTCCATAAACGACCAGACTTGACTGCAGCCACTGTCAATTCCAGATATACCAGCTCTTTCTCATATTGGTTAATGGCATTTTGATAAGAGGTCATCGCCTGTGGGTATACACGCAAACGTTCCAGAGCATTTCCAATGGCGAGAAATGATTCAAATACGGCGACATCATTACGATCACGGCTTGCCAATTCCTGCCAGGGAACAAGTGCTTGCTCGAAACGCTGAAGTTCTATCTCAGCCCAACCGAGTCCTAACAAAGCACGATTTGAATAGGGCCCATTCAACCTCACCCGTTGTAAATAAATCCTGGCATTGGCTGGGTCTTTTTTAATCAGTGAATACCCTAAGGCAAGATTGGCCTTATCCCTCAGGGCCTTCATGTTTGTATCATTGGTACGTAATACGCCAACCTGCTTTACCAGTTTGAGACCTTCCTGCTCCTCTCCCGCCCTGATAAGCGCAACGCCCAGATTAAACCTGACGTAATTAGCATCACCCAATTCATCAATATCACGCTTTTTATTGTCAGGCGTTCGTAATAATGACTGAACTGCTTCAGGGTATTTCTTTTGAGCCATCAGTAAATTAGATCTAAGGGTATGAAACTCTTCCTGTAGCACTTTATCCAGAGAGTTACCCACACGATTCAGCGCAGCCTCTGCTTCAGAGAACAATTGTTTGTGGTAACGTATTTTCCCCAGAAAGAACCATGCGCGATCACGCACCTGTGCCGATGCTCCCTCATCTATAACATTCTGAAATATTTCTTCCGCTTCATGATGCAAACCATAAGATAAATACAATCCGCCTAATAGTAAGCGTGCTTCATTATCACTATTTTCAAGACGCTTTTGCGCTTGTGCAGTAATAAGGTTGACGGCTGCAGAATAATAGTTATCCTGATAGAACTCGTAAAGAACCGTGCCATAATGAAGATCACGTATTTCACGAACTTCACTAGAGTCTGTATTTGCAAGCACATTTTGCCCATAGGCACACGAAAAAAGCAGCGCCAAAGCTGCAATAACATTCGATCTTATTTTATGCACTATTAACGTCATACCTTACTTGGAAATATTCATTCCCATTCCTTTACAACAAATTCAGGCTGCAATTTTCCTGAAGAGTCAAGAATCTTTAACTCTATAAATTTGGCGGCTGAGCTTTTATTAAATTTCAATGTTGTACCCCGTCGATACTCACGATTGTTTGGCCCGGGACCAATAAAAATCGCAATAAGCTCGTGCTCACCGGATTTAACATTGCCAATGTATAAGCGTTGTACACCACCACGCTCCAACGCGCCTAGTTCACGCTTTGTGTATAAATGGTTCGCAACAATTTTATCGTCAATTTTTAACTGCACTGAATCCAGCCTGAAAAAATTACCTACATCAACTGAAACAAAAACAGCTAGCTGTGTGCTAGACGGAAAAAGCAATTCTTCTTCAAGAATAAAAAGATCTCTATTAAGAGATTTAACTTCCTTTTTCAAAGCCTGTACTTTTGCATCAAGGGTACGCGTTTGTTTAGTACTATTACCTGCATCAACTGCCATCGCATTTGAGCTGGAAAAAAGAAGCACGCATGCCGCAAGCAATCCAGGTAATTCGAAGCGCGGAAAAATAAATAAAATTCCCATTATTAGTTTAGGCGTTTGTATATTTTTAATGTAACCGTTCATAATTAAATCCCTATAAATATCCATTTGTCTAGCTCTGGAAGATATTTTTTATCAATACCACAAGGAAACATATAGCTGTAAAACATCAGCTGAAAAATTGTATAAAGGTTCGGTTCCGGGTGCATAGCCCTGGACTCTTAAATCCCGAAAATCTTTATAATCAAACAAGATTCGTCTATAGGATATATTGGCGCTGCCTTTATCGATGAATCTCCAGCCTTTTTTCGCAAATAGATAACTTGTGCTAACGCCATATGTGCTGTCGGTAAAAGTACTTAATTCCTTATCCCTGGCAAGATAGTTTTGTGCATTTATATTCGGAAACAAATCACTATAAAAATTTGCACCTGTCTGAGTGTAATAACGATAGGTAAACTCAATTATCCAGTCGTCCGCAAACGGATGTACGTAACCCGCTTCAATTGTATTTGCCTGTATCCCCCAGGTATCGGTAAATAGTCGATATTCAGCTTTAATAGCTGCGCGATAAGGCAAATAGTACACTGCTCGAAGTGCAGCGGCATGACTTGTTCGGGTATTGGGATATACCTCACCCTGATACGCATAAGACCCACCTGATAGATAGCGCACAGATCGGTAGGGATTATTTAGATAGCCTTCATCGCTTATCGTTTCAAAATTTAATTCCATTAAAAAACTTTTTGTCAGAATTTGTGAAATGCCCAGTTTGAAATTTTGACGGTTGGCCTTTCTTTCAAATCCGTCATTTCCTGTTGCAGTTATGTCATCAAAGCCTCGTGAGTAGCCTAACGACACTGTAGTAAGGTCACCGAACATGTCCTGACTTATAGAAAAATGTACAGCGTCTGCAACAAAATCATTTTCTCCACTATTCGAAAACGCCAGACTCAGGGTTGATGTATCCTGTAGATAGTCGACACCAAATCCATATTCTGTGCGTTCTTCCGTGTATTGACTTGCAGTTGTAATCACATCGATTGATGCGGAGGTAATAGAGTCCACATAATAATTCCCCCATACCGATACTTTTTTACCCAATGTTTTGCGTGCCAATATTGATGGGCCATTTATGGTTACGCCACCACCGGAATAAGAATGGTACAAAGCATCAGCCCGCTCCTCAGGTAAAACGGCCGCCATTAAAGGAACGCAAAAACCCAGCACACCAGCCAGGATCACTCCCCAGCGAGTATTGATAGCTTCCTTAACAAAAGATGGTCTAGTTGCAGCCACAGCCACCACCCTGCCCACCTTCTGCACCTCGAGCACCTTCTCGCGCCTGATACACATGGTTTATATACGAGCTGGATATCGGGTCACGGCTAAAGCTCATTATAGGATCCGCAAGATTTGCTCGCTCATAGGGTTTCACCCAGGGTTCAATACTGCATGCTGCTAGCAGCAGACAAGTCAAGCCCAGTGTTAACAACCCAATTCTGTTTGCATAAAAATTTTTCACGGAATCATTCCTATTCCCGAATAAGCTCGCTTACCTGTTTTTTATATTCTTCCTCATAACCTGGCAAATACCCGCGGTGCAAATAACGCATATTTCCGTCACGATCAACAATAATCGTGCTTGGCATGGCCACAACTTTGTAAAGTTTTGTAACCTTGTTTGTGTTATCAAACAAAACCGGAAACGTTACGGGAATATCTCGTAATAAAATATCAGCCTTTGATGAGTCTTCCTCTACATTCACTGCTAGCAATGTAAACCCCAGATCACTGTATTTTTTATATAGCTCTTCAAGTAATGGCATTTCCTGTCGACATGGCGCACACCATGAAGCCCAGAAATTTATCATCACTACTTCACCGCGAAGCTCGCTTAATTTTATATTTTCACCACTGCGGGATTTAAGTGTGAAGTCGGGAGCCACACCTTTTATATTATCCGCATAACTAGCGGACGCAAATACCACAAAAACTATCAATACTAATAATATTCTCTTTAAATTTTTCATAATAATTACCTAACTAAAAAAAGACAGTGAATCCCAGATGCATTTCTAAATTATTGGTTGTTTTTTTAACCCCGAGCAAATCAATTTCAAAAATATGGTCACGAACATCAGCATGAATTGCTAGCCAGTCAGATGTTAAAAAACGATAACCTGCTCCAAAATTAACGGTGAACCGATTGTCTCCAGCGAATTGGGTAATGCCAGCGCCACCTATAATATAAAGAGAAGTATTGAATGCCATGCCATCGGATAAATAGGCTTCACCTGGCAGAAGATTGTACCCAAGTGAAATGTTGTAATACGTTAACCTTCTGTCTTCAGGCGTTAATAACTTGGCGCCGCCACTCAAACGCTCATAACTTGTCTCGGATGTATCCGATATTCCGTAGGCTGCTTCTGTAAATATATTCTCTGTAATATGGTAAGCAACTCGC